>CALHCB010000101.1 GCA_937930695.1 uncultured Acidimicrobiales bacterium
TATTTGGCGCCGTCGGTGTCGGGTTCGCGGTTGAAGAAGGCGCGGTAGAGGCGGAGGATTTCGGCGTCGTTTTGGGTGTAGTCGGTGGCGGCGAGGATGCCGGCGATTGAGGTGGCATTCGCAATCGTCCCGGGTTTCTCCGGTGGCGGGGCAATCGGATCTTCGGAATCGACCGGATCAGTGGGACCGGTTGGATCTGGATCTGGATCGGTTGGATCTGGATCGGTCGGGTCTGGAACGACAGGGTCGGGGGCAACCGAGTTCGTGACCAGATAGATGGTGTTGTTGCGCTTCGAGGAGACGTACAGCTCGCCGCCAGGACCTTGCCCGAACCGGACGTCGGCCCGAGTCGACTCGTAGGTCGGCGCATCGTTGAACACATCAGTGAGCGAGGTCCGCGCCAGAGGTGGGGTTGAGTCGTCGGTGTCGTGATCGACAAACACATTGACGAGTCCGATGGTTGCCTGAGTGAGATCCGAGGGCTGATCTCGCTGTGGGTCGGAGGGATCGAGCTTGGTCAGTGCACCGGCCAATTCGCTCGCGTCGGCGTGGAACATGTCGCCCGACGTCACAAAGTCAGCGAAGAAGTAGTAGCCCGAAAGAGGCGAGCCATTGTTGATCGCGAACCCACCAGCGACGGCGTGCCCGGTGACCACCTCGCCAACGGTGGCGTCGTGGCCGTATTGGGCTGCCGGGTAGCTGAAGCCGAAGTTTGCTTCGTTGGCCGGGAGGGGGGCGACTCCGGTGATGGCGCCGCCTTGTTCGAGGTGAACAAAAGTTCCTTCTCGCTGCGGCCAGCCGTAGTCCCCACCAGGCTCGATCCGGTTGATTTCCTCGACGTTGTCACGTCCTGGCTCGGCTGCGAGAAGGATGACCTCGCCGTCGACTTGAGCGAAGGCGAGGTGATGGGGGTTTCGGTGGCCCAGGCTGTAGACCTCATCGAGCATCCCGGCGTCGCCGACGAATGGGTTCGAAGCAGGGACAGCGAAGGAGCTCGCACCGTTGGCCATGGGGTTGATTCGCAGAATCTTGCCTCGAGCATCGTTGTTTTGTCCGCCGCCGACTGTCGCGGAACGAACGCTGCCATCGCCGTGTGCGATGTAGAGCAACCCGTAGTCCTCATCACCGGCATCGGCGAACGGGTTGAACAACATCTGTCGAATGGTGTGGTCATACACCGGCATGCCGACTCGAAAGACCTCTCGGTAAGAAGCCGGATCGATCACTCCATTACTCGCCCGAAACTCGATGAGCACGCTGTCGGCATCGATTGGATTGGCCACGTCGGACAGATATCGGTGGTTGGCCGGATTCGCCGGCCGTGTCTCCATAGCCGCCACATACATCAAGCCGTTCGTTGCGAAATCCGGATGAAAGGCAACGGACCGAGCACCGCCGTGAAAAGAGCTGCTGATGTCGAGCTCTTGAGATGTCGACGAGGCGATGGCTGCCCCGATGTCGAAGAAGAGCTCATGACTGAACTCGTCTCCGTTTGTCGTGAGCTCGTAGACGAAACCATCCAAGGAAGTGAGAGCGAACAGCCGGTCACCGGAGGAAACAATGGAGTTGATGCGGGGTGCTTGACCGAACGAATTGTCGGGGAGTGTGGCGATGGGGCGCAGCACCACATCGACACCGAGATCGTTGATGGGATCAGTGATGACGTTGTCGGCTCGGGCGATGGACGAGATGCCGAGCAAGGCAACCACCACACTCAGCATGATCAAGGATCGCGCCGGTCGAGCCAAGCGTGGCTTCGTCCTCATGCGCCCCTCTTCAACATGACGATGACTCTAGTTGGTTGGGTTGTATGGGTAGTTGCCGATGAATTCGGGGCTGAAGGCGAAGAGGAGGACGACGCGGTGTCGTTCCATGGGTGGGGTGTTGTCGGCGGGGTTCATTTGGCCGATCCAGAAGTCGAAGCCTTCTGGGTCGGGGCCGCGGTCGAGGACGTTTTGGTAGACGACGGTCATGAATTGGACGTCGTTGAGGGGTCCGTAGGTGGTGTTGAATTCGTCGCTGGTGGCGAAGAAGCGGCCGATGTTGTCGACCGGTCGTCCGTTGCGGGCTTGGTTGAGCCAGTATTTGGCGCCGTCGGTGTCGGGTTCGCGGTTGAAGAAGGCGCGGTAGAGGCGGAGGATTTCGGCGTCGTTTTGGGTGTAGTCGGTGGCGGCGAGGATGCCGGCGATTGAGGTGGCATTCGCAATCGTGCCCGGAGGGATCGGGTCATCGGGCGGCGCAGGCTTGGTGCTGTCTGCGAGCATTCGATTGAGAAGATTTTGGGTTGCACGAATCAAGGCTGGGTGCTTGTAGCCATCTCGCATGAGGCCCCAGGCCCACGACGTCGTTCCGCCCGAGAACACCCAGGCTCCACCCGGAGCCCGGTAGATGATGGAGTGGCACCAGTTGCGACCAAACCCTTCGCCTTGAAAGGGAGTGGAAGCGAGCAGGGTGTACTCGGTGTTTTCAGGCAGCGGCACCTCGAAGTTTCGTCGGTCGACCTCGTAGCCCATGATCGGTGCCCCTTCGAGAGGCTGATCGTTCTCGACGCCAGTGCCGGCCCAGAACCAGTGATCATCATTCGTTGGGGCGATCTCGGCGTACGGGCCAGTCTCGGTGTCGCTGAAGAAGTCCATGAAGTCGACTCCCCACAAACCCTGCATGGGGGTGTCAGTGTCTTTGAACAACACGGTGGGAGTGTCGGTGACTTCGCCCTCGGCGTACTTGTAGCAAATGACCTTGCGCTTCGGTCGGCCATCAGGGCTCGGCGCCATACGGACTCGCCAGAACGCGCCGTTCGCTCCGAAGTTTGCGATGCTCACGCCGGCGTCGCGCGCCGCAAGGTAGGCATCCATCATGGCCTGTGTCCAGTACTCGTCGTGACCAGAAATGACAGCGACTCGCCCTCGAAGAAGCGTGCCCGCCGATCGATCAACATCGAGGTTGGAGATGTAGGTGATGTCTCGTCCTTCGAGCTCGAGCCACGACACGAGGTCGTGGTCCCAGAAGAAGAGGTCTGCGGACCCAGACTTACGGTAGGGACGATCGAGGCTGATCTCGGTTGCCCGCTGTGTGTCGCGAGACGTGAGCGCTCCACCTGAGTTGAAGTCGTAGAGGCTCTTGCCCTGCGGCGATGGCGTGTCGGCATACGCCGCGTAGGTCAGCATGGGTTGAGAGAAGATCAGGTCGGCCTCCCGATCGTCACGAACCGTGAACGTGACGTGCGTGTCGAAGCCGCTGTTGGCACGAACCCGAATGAGGTAGATGCCAGAGACCCAGGTTTCAGGAATCGTGATGTTGAAGGTCGGAGCTTGGCGGGAATCGGTCTCGCCTGTCTCCTCATTCGTCGTGAGTGGTGTCGAACCGTTGACGGTGTCGGACACCGTTTGCATCAGCCGGGCTCGGGATCCCCCGTACCAGCCGAGCCGGAAGATCTGAGCGGTGCACACCATGCTGCTGGGAACGAGGACGCAGACCTCGAGGGTCTCGCCGGCCTTGACACTGTCCTGCCGTGCATAGGCGCCCAGCGTCTCGAGGTTGTCGTCGGCAGGGTTCGTGAGCTCCCACTCCGTGCTGCCGGCGAGCTTGTTCTCCGCCACGATCCGATTGTCCGCAGCAGCCGCGGGCGATGTACCAACGACAGCAACAGCAGCTGCGGTCGCCGATGCTCCGGCCAAGAACTTCCGTCGTCCGATTTCCGGACGCTCCGAATGCAACCCAAAACGTGCTGTCATACCGCCACTCCCGCGCTCATCCCACCGGCTCACAAAGCGAGCCGTCACCGCTTTGCAGGGTAGATGTCCTCAGCTGGGCGAACAATGCCGCGAGATGGGCAGATGTACAGAACGGCCACAGCACAAAGACGGTGGTCAGCCCGAGGAGTTGGTATCAGGCGCCGGGCTTCCACACCATGAGGATCAACGCCACAACGAGAAGCAGCTGAGTGAGTCCTTCTCCGGTTGCCAGCTTCTTGGCCAGCGAGGTGACTTCGCTGTCCGCGGACATGTCCGACGAAGGGTCCAGCGCCTCTGCTCGATCAAGCAAAGCCTTCACCGTTGGACGGACCATCCCGTGGGCAACACCGACAACGGCGAACCACACGACGAATGACGCTGAGACCCAGGTTTCAGCGAAGCTGAAGAACGAATCGCTGAGTGCAATGAGCACGATGCCGAGAAGAAGAACGGCGTAAATCGCATAGTGCGCAATCTTGGTCACTGCTTGGGTGTGGCGGAGAAGGGTCGCGGCTTCTCCAGCCTTACTGGCGAAGGCCCGGGCGTTGTAAGCGCCGTGAGCGATCACACCGCCGAAGCCGACAACGGCCGAGACAATGTGGAGAAGGAGAATGATGCGGTAGATGGCGGATTCGATACCCATGCTGGGCACGGTAGTGTGACTTCGTGGCCGCACCTGACTACGTCCCAACCGATCCGGTCCAGAACGTTCGCAGCTATGCGTCTCCGCCGAGCCGTGGCGGCGTCTGGAAGGCCAACCGAGCGGGCGATCTCGCTGCGGGGCAACCGGTTGGTGCGCGTCTGGGAAGCCAGGGCCCCGACCAGGGATACGCCCTCACGCTTGTTCGCTTGTTTGCCGACAAACTCCATTGCGGTGCGCTCGATCGTGAAGATGTCGAAGCGGTGTGTGTTGCTCTCGCCATGAAGCGCTCAGCCGTTTTCGGTCGTGCTCCCGTTGTGCATGACCTCACCGTGGCGTTCACCGTTTGGGGCTTTCTCGATGAGTCGGCCGACGATGAGCTCGTCACGCTGCGGGAAGATCTGTTTCCTCAGGTACGGAGCAACCATCACTACGCAGAGCGTCGTGAGATTGTCGATCGAGTCTCAGAAGATGTGCTTCGGCAGACCCCCGGACAGGTCGAGACCCGTTACCGAGCTGACTGGCGTCAGAACCTCACCGTGTAGTCACACTCGAGAGCGTGTTTCGACGGCCGGCCTCGTGGTGCAGCTGGCTACAACAGTCCCTGTTGTACTGCTTGCAACGCATCGAGGTTTGCGGTCGCCCCAAAGACGGCGACTCCCTTGCCCAGCGATGTCCACTCGTCGAGATCCGTGCAGTCATCGTCGGGGATGAGCTCCCAGTCGGACAACAATTCGGTGGCCAACTCCTCGGTGATGCCATCGAGCCAGCGTGGCTTTGGGAACGGTTCGTCGGCAGGAACCAACGCGCCGTCCGGCCTCAGCGTCTCGGTGAAGTAACACTGGCCTTGCCACAGCTCGCGAACGACTCGGAGATTGCTCCCATCGGACGTTATGTGGCCGTTGTAGATCCAGTTGTCGTTTTCGGTTCCTTCAATCCGTCGTCGTTCGACGACGGAGAGTTCGTCGGTCTGCAGGTTCACCATCTCGATGGTGGTTTCGAAGATCGACTGTTCGAAGTCGAAGACAACGAAGGTGCTGATGAAGAGATGGGGTGTGCCGTCGAGGAGGGCGATGTCGGTGAGCCATGTCTGGGAAGGAGCCGTCCCGTCTTGTCTCGGTATGAAAATCGGACTCAGCGTTTCATCGGGGTGGAGATGGACAATCTGGCCGTCGAGCACGAAGAGCTTGCCGCCGAGTCCGTCGGAAATTTCGCCAGGACCGATCGCCATGGGAGGAGACGGTGCCATCGTCGTTGATGTTGCGGGTTGATCAGAACTCGCCGGATCGGTAGCGGGCGGACTGGGTTCGCTGGGAAGCAGAGTGGACTCGGGCAGGCTTGAGTTGGTTGTCGGTCCTGTCGTGTCATCGATCGGCTCCCCAGCGGCTTCGATCGTGACCGGCGCTGAGCTGTTGAACTGCGTAGCGCCGACCGCGACTCCTCCACACAAGACAGCGATTGCGGCCGCAGAGGAGGCGATCCGCTTGCGTGTTCTACGTTGTGACGCCCGAGCTCGATAGCTGGCCGTATCTGGTCCGCCCATGTGGGGAGTTGGCAGGTTGGAGATGCGGCGCTCGAGGTCTGCATCGGATGATTCGGTCATTCGTTCGTCCTCTCAGAGAGAGCGACTCGCAACTGGGAAAGGCCTCGATTGGTCCGACTCTTGACCGTGCCTGGCCGGATCCCGAGGGCTTCAGCGGTTTCGAGCTCGGAGAAGCCCAGGAGATGTCGCATCACGATCACCGAACGGGTGCCATGGGGGAGTGCTGCCAAGGCCTCGGCGAGGTCCGGGTCCTGATAGCTGTCGAGGTGTTCGGTCGTGATCGGCACGGTGGCAATCAGCTCGCGGCCCCGTTTCGCCCTCCAGATGCGACGTTTGCCCCAATTGAGACCAACTCGGTACACCCAACCCGAGGGGTTGGCCATCGAGGAGACCTTTCCCCATCGTTCCAGAGCTCTGGCGAACGCTTCATCGGCGGCGTCTCGTCCGAGATCAGTGTCTCCGAGAGCCCATGTGAGCGCCCGCACGATCTGGGTGTGTTCGTCCCGGCAAAATTCGTCGAATGTTCGGCCGGACTGGGTGCGCGCGTGATCGGTGAGTCGCGTGGCTGTCTCCTCTGACAGCCTGATGATGGGGATTTCACCTGTCGGCATGATTGCGACCACGAAGAAGAGAGACACAAGCCAGACGTTTGGTTCCGAGGAATCCTTCGTTTCTGGAGAGCGCTCTTGGAGCGGCTCGCCCACAGTACGCTCGCGCCGTGGCTGACTCGCCGATCCGCGTTCGATTCTCTCCTGCTCCGACGGGCTATCTCCATGTGGGGGGCGCTCGATCCGCGCTCTTCAACTGGATGTATGCGCAGCGAACCGGCGGGACCATGGTCCTGCGGGTCGAAGACACCGATGCCGACCGCAGTCGGCCCGAGCTCATCAAGGCCATTCACGACAACCTGGCGTGGCTTGGCATTACCTGGGACGAGGAATATCTCCAGTCCGATCGGTTCGATCAATACCGGGCAGCGGCTCAGGATTTTCTCGATCGCGATCTCGCCTATCGCTGTGATTGTTCACAAGACGATGTCAAGGCACGCTTCGAGGCAAGCGGAGAACAGGGCGGATACGACGGACATTGTCGTGACCGAAACGTTCAGCCAGGTGAAGGCGTCGTGGTCCGCTTTCGCACCCCCGATTCGGGCGTCACCGCCTACGACGACATCATTCGTGGTCGGGTCGAATTCGACAATGCAACGCTCGAAGACTTCGTCATCGTGCGAAGTTCGGGCGTCCCGCTCTTCCATGTCGCCAATGCCTATGACGATCTCGACATGGGGATCACTCACGTCGTGCGTGGTGAAGACCTCGTCAACACGGTGCCGCGTGTGCTTCTGCTGCGTCAGGCCATGCTCGGCCCGGACCGTCAAGACACGCCCCCTCCGGTGTTCGCTCATCTTCCGCTGATCGTCAACGAGAAACGTCAGAAGCTCTCCAAGCGTCGCGACGATGTGTCCGTCGGCGACTACGCGGCGCGCGGCTATCTGCCCGAGGCCATGCGGAACTATCTGCTCACTCTTGGTTGGGGACCGCGTGACGGTGGCGAAGAGATTCGACCGATCGAAGAACTCGTTGCCCAGTTCGACTTGGCTGACATCAACGCAGCGCCAGCGTTCTTCGACGTCAAAAAGCTCGATCACTTCAATGCGGAGTACATCCGTGCTCTCCCGGTGGAGGAGTACATTGAGCGAGTCCAACCGTTTCTCGAAGACACCGACGTGGGACCAATCGACCCCGACCTCTTCGGTCGGATGGCAGCGTTCGTGCAGGGTCGAGTTCGGTTGCTCAGCGAGAGCGCGAGCTTTCTTGATTGGGTCGTCGGCGAACCGCGCGAGCCCAGCGAGAAGGACTGGAACAAGGTGATGGGCAACAGCGAAGAGAAACTGGCCATGACCGGGAACGTCCTCGATCGAGTCGCTGAACGACTGGCTGACTGTGACTGGACGCCCGAAGCGCTCGAGGCAGTTGTGTTTGGTGTCGGCGAGGAACTGGAAACGAAAACCCAGATGTCGGTTCGGATGGCCTTGAGTGGCGCTCGATCAGGCATCCCGTTGTTCGAGCCGATGGCGGAACTCGACCGACACGTGGTGATCGGTCGGTTGCGGGCCGCCCGAGCCAAGCTCTAACCGATGGGCCGGGTTGACAAAGAGGCGAACGCTACAGCTCGCTCGAAGGCCGAATTGGAGAGCGGTGTCGAAGATGAGGCCATCCTCGCCGCAGACAAGAAGTCCCGAAAGCGTTCGGTCGACACTGACGACGATGCTGGTTCGGAAACCAAGCGCCGAGGACGCCTGTTCTGGTTCAGCGTCGTTGCCATGCTGGCCTGTGCCTACCTAGCTGCGAACTTCCTCGACGTCTGGTGGGCGTCGCGCCAGAGCTATGAGGCAGAGGCGTCGGCTGCGATCGTCTTGGGGGCAGCGCAATACAACGGTGAACCTTCGCCCGCGCTTCGCGGCCGTCTCGATACCGCCGCCGAACTGTATGCGCAGAACAAGGTGACCTACGTCGTGGTCACGGGTGGCGGACGAGAGGGCGATGCGACCACACAGGCAAAGGCCAGTTACGACTACCTTCGATCGACCGCCGGGATCCCGGATGAACGCCTGTTTCTCGAGGTCGAGGGGACATCCACCTACGAAGAGTTGGCCGCCTCGTCGCGATTCCTCGCCCGGGAGGGGTTGATCGATGTGATCTTGGTGACGGATCCCTATCACGCCAAGCGGGCCGCTCTTGTCGCCGCCGAGGTGGGTCTCATCGCCGAGGTGCACCCAACGGATGCAAGCGCTCCATTCGATCGATTGGCCGGAGAGACCCTCGCGGTCTCAGCCGGCCGAATTCTCACGTTTCGCCGACTCGAGCAGGTAGTTCTCGACTGACAAACTCGCCGAACGAAATCGGGTGTTTGTCCTTCGGCTGACCGCTACCCTCAAAGCTCCACCATTCGGAGGTGGTGTAATCGGTAACACAACTGGTTCTGATCCAGTCATTGGGGGTTCAAGTCCTCCCCTCCGAGCCATCGAGCGTAAGTATGAGTTGGGCGACCCCTCGTGGGTCGTTAGGCTCGCTCGCTGACAGATAGGCCCCGTTCGTCTAGCGGCCTAGGACGCTGGCTTCTCATGCCAGTAGCACGGGTTCAAATCCCGTACGGGGTACAACAACCAGATCAGCCCTCGGCCAGCGCCGGGGGCTGATTCGCGTTTCAGGACTCCATGGCGTCGATGACGCCCGACTCCTGAACGCCCGAGTTCGATGGGTCAGGATCGGTTGCAACGAGTTCAGCCTGGAGTCGATCCTCGTCGTAGTTGCGAAAGAGCCAGGCTGCGAGGCCGTAGAGCACGACGCCGGCCAGTCCGGACAGCCGGATGCCCAGATCGTCGCCGATATCTCGGCCAAACGACGTGAGGAGCGCAAACAGAATGACACCGACTGTTTGGCTGATCTTTTGCATGAAGGTTCGGGCCGCAAAGAACATTGCGGCGGTCGCCTCGCCGGTGGTTCGGGCAGAGTGCTCTGCGATGTCGGTCAGGATCCATCCTGGCAGCACGCTCAGAATGGCGAACGGAATGGAAAAGAGAGCGATGAGGACGACCGCTTGGACAACCGATGGTGCGGGGAACCGGCCAAGAAAGACAACGCCGAAGAACGTGACCGACGAGACCGCGAACGCAAAGATGACCAGTCGCTTCCCGCTGCGCTTCTTCGCCTGTCGATTGACGATGGGATACAGCACCATCGAGACGACGACCATCACGAGCAGCAAAGCGCTGCTCCAGATTTCTGGCAGCTCGAGCAACACCGTCACGTAGTAGAGCAGGCCGGTCTGAATGATCATCAAGCCGCAGAAGTAAGCGAAGTCGGCGGCGAGATAGAAGCGAAAGAACGGGCTGGACATCACGGTCGCAATGGACTGGCGGAGCGGTTGGGAGGAGGGTTCAGAGCGCGCCCACCGTGGTTCGTCGATCGTGAATCTCGGCACCAACATGGCGATCGCGGCGATGGTGCAGACGAGCACAACTGCCGCCTGCCAGGCCCGCACAGTGGTCATGCCCAGTGCCTCGAAGGCGGCGCTGATCCCCGGAGTCATTGCGGCGATCACGATGCCGACCGCCCAGGAGACAGAACTCCATGTCGCGAGATCCAATCGCTCAGCAGGCGTCCGGCCGAGGTCGGCAACCAACGAGAACGCGGGCGTGACATAGGCGGTGAGCGCCACGTAGAGCACCACTTGCACCCCGAGGAGCCAGATGATGTTCCAGCCGCTCTCGGAGCCAACAGGAGGGATGAACATGAGCATCGTGGCGACGGCTGCGGGGACGGCACTCCATGTCATGAACGGAATTCTGCGACCCAGCGGGTGACCGCTTCGGTCTGAGTACATGGCGATCAACGGATCGGTGATGGCGTCGGTCAATCGGCCGGCGGCGGCAATGACGACGATGGCGTTCAGCACAACAAAGAACGTGGCGTCGGTGACCAGTTGCGGCAGGCCGACATCGGCAGGTGGAAGGTAGAAGAACACGAGCAGAATGCCGAGGAGGTTGATGAGGATCGACATCCCGCCATGACCGGTCGAGAGCCCAATGATCACCTTGCGCGGGATGGGTTCGTCAGCCCTGACTCCCGTTGCCTCTGGACTGTTCGATCCGGTCTCAGAGGCCACGACGGCCAACGATACAAGGAGGCAGATAGCGTTCTGCCCGTGCTTCGGTCCTCACGCCCCTCCGGCAAGCTCATGGGTTCGCTTCGGGTGTTCGGCTCGATGATTGTGCTCTCACTCCTCGGGGCCAGCTGTTCGAGTGAAGAGCCCGTCCCGATCGACTTCTCTGGCTCGGATTCCACCACGACGACCGTGGAGGCCAACCCACATTCGGAATCTGAGAGTGCTGGATCTGGCGGCGATGCCAACGCCGGTCAGCGAGCCCTTGTGCTGGGCCTGGCAGAGCAACAGTGTCTCGATGACCCCGCTCTCGAGACCGGAGTTGTGCAGATCGCGATCCCTGACACCGGCGAAGTGGTGTCTGAGGTGCAGGCAGATTGCGTCGAGGTGAGAACCCGCGAAGCCGATGGCGAGCCGGTCGGCGATGCGATCATCCCCCAGGAACTTCGACCCGAGGAGTGAGGATCACTTCGGTGCTAAATCTGTAGACCGCTCCAGGCGGCGCCAATTCCCAACACCAGAGTGGCAACGACGTACCCCGCGACGGTTGCCCGACGCCCGCTGCGCAAGAGTTCGGCCGCTTCGTGGGCGAGCGATGACCACGTGGAAAGCGCACCGAGGAAGCCAACGCCAAGGATGGTGGCGAATTCTCCTGCTCGACCGTGGAGAAGCCCGAGGGCGAACGAGGCGCCGATGTTCACAACAAAGGTGCCGACGGGCCAGCCACCTGAGATGGCGTTGGCCCTTTTGGCGATAATGGCTCGCCAGGCCGCGCCCGCGCCGCCGAACATGATGACGCCGATGAAAACTAGCCCCGTCATGCTCTGGCTCCGATTCTCCGAGATCCGAGTGCATAACCGGTGAGTGCGGCACCGATCGCTCCCAGCGTGGTGGCCACGATCATGCCGATGCCGTCTGCGACTCGATCTCCATCGAGCCAGATCGCTGCATCGAGGGCGAAGCGAGAAAATGTCGTGAGGCCGCCACAGAAGCCGACAGCGCCGAACCACCAGAGCGCCTTGAAGCGGCTGCGGGCTGCCAGCCATCCCAAGAGGAGAGAGCCAAGAACATTCAAGGCAACCGTCGTTCCAACGCCGCTTGCGAGCTCGGTGACCCCCCAGCGAGTCACGGCACCGCATGCGCCGCCTGCGAAGACGAGCCGCAGGAACGCGCCAGCGTTGCCGGAAGCGGGTGCTGGGTCGTCGGGTGGGTCGCCAATGGGCATCGCTCCAGTCTGTCGGCGTCTGAGCAGTTCACTCACGATGGTCAGACCTGGGACCAAACGGCCTTTGCGCTTTGGCCGGTAGTCTCGCCGAATGTCTGACATCAGCTCCGTGAGCGACCTTGTTGAGTCCCGCGACGGCTTGACCCAACTGCAGAGGCGGTGGGCGGCGCCCACTCCCAAAGCCGCGTTGTTGCTCGTTCACGGAATTGGTGAGCATTCCGGACGGTACGAACACGTTGGCTCGGCCTTTGCCGCTCAGGGAATCGACACGGTCGCGTTCGACAATCGAGGCTTTGGACAAAGTGGAGGCCGGCGAGCATTTGTCGAATCGTTTGACGACTACCTCGACGACATCGAACCGATTTTGGTAGAGCGCAGGGAACTCGGGGTGCCCGTCGTCCTCATGGGTCACTCGCTCGGAGGGCTCATCGTCTCTAGCTATCTGGTTGGGGACCGCCCGGCTCCTGATCTCGCCGTCTTGAGTTCGCCTGCTCTGCTTGCTGAAGTTCCAGCATGGCAACGCATCGCTGCTCCGGTCATTGGCCGCGTGGCTCCAACATTGTTCATCCCCGCAAAGATCGACGGGAAGATCCTCTCCCGTGATGTCGCGGTTCAAGAGGCGTACGTGAACGATCCGCTCGTCATTGCGGGCGCAACGGCGGGACTCGGTCACGAGATCTTCACGACGATGGCCTCGACAATGGCGGCAATTCGCCAGATCACGGTGCCGACGTATGTTCTTCATGGTGACAGCGACGAACTGGTTCCGCCTGCGGCGTCAGCGCCGCTCGAACAGCTCGAGAACGTGACCCGCGTGATGTGGCCCGGACTACGCCACGAATGTATGAACGAGCCGGAAAAGGACCAGGTCATCGCCGGGATCGCTGATTGGATTCTGGCTCAGGCCTGATCCTCAGGCGGCGAAATAGCGATGCCATCCTCGTCGATGTAGCCCACTCCCTCAACCCAGGTCGTCATCTTCGGAGCGGGTTGACGTACCGGATCAGTGAGCGACCAGACATCTGGCGCAGGCGATCGAACAGCGTGTGCTGGGTCATCTGAGGCAGATGTTGCGTGCTCTGTCGAGGACTGGCCTGCGTGAGCCTCTTGGGGGCCGCCAGGCCGGGCTGTTGCTTGCTGCGCGGGCTCAGAAGGGGCGGCGGCGGGCCGTGGTTGCACCGCGGTTGGGTCCGCAGCTGGGGACGGGCGAGGACGGGGTGTCGCTCGATCGGTGCGTCCCCGAATGTTTGACATTTGCCCTACTGAAGGCCGTGGTTGCTGGGAAACACGGCCGCCAGATTCGATCGGGCGTCGGGTTCGATCTCTACGAGGCTGAATGGCCGCTGCGCCCTGACGAACCTGGGCAGCTGACCAAACAAACGATCCGCCCAGGAGTGCTGCGCCAACGAGGCCCATGACGAGCGCCGGGGGAATCATGGCGCCGAAGAAGACGTCGATCACCGCGGCGACGATCGCGGCGGACGTCGGTGCGATGCGATTCGCCACCCACGGCAGTCCGAATCCGATCACGAGCCAAAACGCCGCGGCCCCGAACGCCCAGAACGCAACCCGTCGCAGCACAGCCGGGCGGTCGCTTGTGACCACGAGAGAAATCATCGCTCCGATGGCAGCGATTGCTGCGGCGATGACGGTGAAGCGATCGACGAAGTCTTTGACCGCACCGAGACGCGACAATCCAGAGGTTGGCAGCGTCACGGCAAGGGGCGGCACCTCGGGGAGTACCACGGCCAACTCGGGTCGGATCTCGACGAGCGAGGCCCGACCGGCGGCACCGAGGGCACTCGCATCGACGGTCACCGGTTCGTCATTGCCCTCCAGAGCGTTGCGATGAGTGCGCACGATGCCATCGCGGACGACCGCTTGGACCGATGGATCATCGAGCGCGGCGCTCGCAGCCTGCTCGAGGAGCTGGTCAGGGACGGCCGGTGCGCCGTCGGGGAGCGCTGCTCCCAAACCAGCAGCGACACGGTCGA
This sequence comes from uncultured Acidimicrobiales bacterium, assembly GCA_937930695.1. Lineage (GTDB taxonomy): Bacteria > Actinomycetota > Acidimicrobiia > Acidimicrobiales > SZUA-35 > CALEWY01. The sequence continues at coordinate 13,802 of CALHCB010000101.1, forward strand.
CGAGCGCTGCCCGTAGCTGTGGATTGTCGAAGAGTTGTTCGGCGAGACGCTCGGACCGGCCAGGGTCGAGCACGGTTCTGGACATCGTGAAACCAGCCCAGGCGACGGACGCCAAGACAAGCGACATCCCTAGAACGAGTCCGGCGAGCCCTCTTCTCATCCAATGAGTCTCGCATCTGTGGACTCCCGATCGAGGTAGCGTCGTGCGAATGTCTGCGATCGAAGCGTTGTTAATCTTTGGCGGCGGGATCTTTGCAGGCATCATCAACTCGATGGCCGGCGGGGGCTCGCTTCTCACCGTGCCGCTCTTGTCGCTCGGGGGTGTCGAAGGCTTGCTGGCGAACGGCACCAACCGAGTTGGTGTGGTCATCCAGAATGGATCGTCCGCCTTTGGCTACACCCGTAAGGGGGCAGGCGGCCGAGCCGAGACCATCAGAGTGGTGATTCCAGCAGTGCCCGGAGCGATTCTTGGGGCATCGGTTGTCTCGCAGATCGACGACGCATTGTTCGAGCAGATCTTCGGTGTTTTGATGATCCCGATGCTCGTGCTTGCGTTATGGCGGCCCCGCGCCGACTCAGCGCCTAAACCGTGGCCGCTGTGGCTCTCGAGCAGTGTGTTCTTCGCAGTCGGTTTCTACGCCGGGGCGATCCAAGCAGGGGTCGGCCTCATTCTGCTGTTGGTGCTGTCTCGAGTCGGTCACGATCTAGTCACCGCGAACGCGATCAAGACCTTCGTCATTCTGGCGGTTTCCCTTGTGGCCATGGCGATCTTCGTCGCCCAGGGCCAAGTGCGTTGGCTGCCCGCTCTTATTCTGTCCGCGGGGACAGGAATTGGTGGCTATGCGGGTGCCAACATCGCCGTTGAAGGCGGCGAGAAGGTGATCAAACCCGTGCTTGTGATCTCCGTGCTCGTCCTTGCGGGACGCATGATCGGGTTCTACTAGCCAGGTCTATCGACCAGCAAGATCCCAGTACGGATGGCCCGGAGTGGTTTCGGGCGTGGTCAGGATCTCCGGCTCGCCATCGGTAATGAGAATGGTGTGCTCGAACTGAGCGGTTCGGCTCTGGTCGGTGGTGACCGCAGTCCAGCCGTCGCTCCACATACGAGCCCGCCAGTTGCCAATGGTGATCATTGGTTCGATCGTGAACGTCATGCCCTCTTCGATGACTTGGTCGAGACGAGGGTGGTAGTAGTGGCAGATCTGGAGGTCGGTGTGGAACTGTTCGCCGATGCCATGGCCAACGAAGTCGCGAACGACACCGAACCCATGAGCCTCCGCGTAGGACTGAATGGCTTCGCCGATGGCATTGATGGGGTTGCCGGGAATGGCGGCGGCGATGCCCCGAGCGGTTGCTTCTCTCGTGACCTCGACGAGCCGACGGCTCGCTTCATCCACCGTTCCGACATAGAACGTGGCGTTCGTATCGCCGTGGACGCCCTCGCGAAAGATCGTGACATCGCAGTTCAGAACGTCGCCATCTTCCAACGGACGATCATCGGGGATGCCATGGCAGATCACTTCATTGAGCGATGTGCAAAGCGACTTGGGAAATGGATTCGAGCCACCCGGATACATCAACGGACTGGGGTAGGCGCCGAGTGCGATGGCGCTGTCGTGGCAGAACTCGTCGATCTCCTCGGTGGTCACGCCAGGCTTGATGATCGTGCCGAGCGACTGAAGGATGTTTGCTGCGTCGCGCCCTGTGCGCCGCATTCGCGAGATGACATCGGGCGACTTGACGTCAGGCTCGTCCCAACGACTCACGCTTGTTCCGTCGGCCCACATGGGCTTCTCGATGGAATCGGGAACGGGTCGTAGTCGGCTGACCTTCCCGGGGCGGATGGGATCTGTGGTGCTCTTGTGGCAGCGCTTAAACTTCTGGCCGCTTCCGCACCAGCAGTCCTCGTTGGCCTTGGGGAGAACTCGCATGGTCCCAGTGTAGGACCGCACGCCCGATTGGGCAGGTTCGGACAGCGAGCAGGCTAGGAGGGATCCACGTCGGTCAGGGTGTGCACAAGCTCTTTCAAGTCCTCGCTGGGAACGTGTCCGGACCCTGCGAGCTCACGGAGCGACACGATTCCTACCGCTCGACCCGAGGTGTCGACGACCGGGAGACGCGAGATCCGCTCGCTCGCCATGAGCCATGTCGCTCGCTCGATGGTGTCATCGATTCGCACGGTGGCGACTGGCAATGTGCAGATTTGGCCAACCGAGGTGGTCCCTGAGTCTCGTCGTTCGGCCAGGAGGCGCACCACGATGTCGCGATCGGTGAGAATCCCGACGGCTCGCTGGGCATTGTCGACCACGATCACGTCGCCAACCCCGATGCGGGTCATCAGCTCAACCGCGGCATCGACGGTTTCGTTAAACGCGAGTGTCACTGGAGACCCCGCCGCAACCTCGCCGATCAACGCCATGGCAACTGCACCTTCACGTCCGCTAGCCGGAACGAGGCTAGCCAGGACGGGAGCGCCTGTCTGTTCGTCATCACCAAACGTCGGTCGGCGTCGGTTCGTGATCAAGATCCATCGACGATTCGTCGATAGTTCCAACATGGGGCTTTACGACCTGCATCAGACGAATCAGATCCGCAAGACACGAGCGATGGTCAATTCGGCGTCCGACGACATGCTGGCAGCGAAGCGCCAAACGAACTACGAACTCGACGGTGTCGACCAACGGATCGAGCGTCTGACACTCATCTGCGAAGCGATGTGGCAGCTGGTGTGCGAGACGACTGGTCTGACCGATGAGCACCTGGCATACAAGTTGGATCAGCTCGATGTGTCCGATGGGCGTCGGGACATGAAGCGCCAAAAGACCTCGACGCCATGCTCGTGTGGTGCGATGGTCCCGGCGAAGTCCTTGCTCTGCCAGTTCTGCGGTGCCGAGCCGCCACCTCGATCGGTCTTCGACACCATCTGATCGTCTGGGCTGGCCGAACGTGCGGGGCCGGGGTGCAAGCTGGCTACCGTTGGCGCAATGAGTGCGAGTTCATCGCTGCGCGGTCGACTACTCATCTCCAAGCCCGACCTGCACGACACTGACTTTGATGGAACGATCACGTTCCTCCTCGAGCATGGAGCTGAGGGTGCGCTCGGCGTGATCATCAATCGACCCTCGCAACTTCAGGTAGCTGACGCGTTCCCTGTGTGGATGTCTTCAGCTCCCGAACCGGCCGTGGTTTTTGCTGGCGGACCGGTTGAACGAAACAGCATGATTGTGCTCGGAACCTCTGCCACAGAAGAAGGAGCCCTTCCGCTCGGACTCCACAGCGTTGACTTGGACGACGGCAGTCCTCCACGAGGTGATGGCGTTGACCGCATTCGGATTTTCGCTGGGTATGCGGGATGGGGTGCCGGGCAGCTCGAGGGGGAGTTGGCGCACGGAGCGTGGTGGGTCGTCGACGCTGGCCTCGATGACTTGTTCTGCGAGGAGCCGGAAAATCTGTGGTCGTCGATCATGCGACGTGAGGGCGGCGAACTTGCCTGGTTCGCTCACTTTCCTGAAG
>CALHCB010000102.1 GCA_937930695.1 uncultured Acidimicrobiales bacterium
ATGATGAAGGGCGCCGAGGCGATGGGGCTGGCAAAGGTCGATGTCGAACTCGACTTCGATGCCCTGCGAGATCGCATCGTGACTATCGAGAATCAGCTCGAATCGTCGGTGACATCCCTGCTCAAGAGCCAGGCGGTCCGCCTGATCGAAGGCACGGGCAGCCTCATCGGGCCGAACACCGTTTTGGCCCAGCCGAATGATCCCGATCTGGCTCCGATCGAGCTCGACGCGGATGTCATCGTGTTGTCGACGGGCAGCCGGCCACGGATTCCCGATTGGGCGCACATCGATGGTGAGCGAGTCCTGACAACACGTCATGCCTATCCGCCACCGGAACTGCCCAAACACCTGATCGTGATCGGTTCGGGTGTCACCGGTGTGGAGTTTGTCCACATGTTCAACTCCTTTGGGTCAGAAGTGACCTTGATCGTGTCCCGTCAGCAGGTGCTGCCGGGCAAGGACCCTGAGGTTGCTGCTGCGCTCGAGCAGAGCTTTTTGGACCGCGGCGTTCGCTTGTTCATGGGCGCTCGAGCGCAAGACATCGAGGTCAACGGGAACGAGGTCACCGTCAAGTGCGACGATGGGCGAATCGCCACTGGTTCGCACGCGTTGCTTGCCATCGGCTCGGTGCCGAACTCCGAAACACTGGGGCTGGAGAAGGCCGGTGTCGAGTCGGAATGGGGCTATGTGACGGTCGACCACAACAATCTGTCCAACGTGCCCCACATCTACGTTGCCGGCGATCTGTCTGGCAAGCTGCCGCTGTCATCGGTGGCGACGACACAGGGCCGCAAGATCGCCCAACACGCCATGGGTCTCCACGCAGGGCCGCACCGCCATCTCGATTACGACAAGGCAGCGTCGGCCATCTTCACCGATCCGGAGATCGCAGATGTCGGCCTGGCAGAGGCAGACGCGTTCTCCGAAGGGCGCAAGATTCGTGTCACCAAGGTGCCGTTCTCGGTTTCCGCCAAGGCCTTGATCAACAACGATTCTCGGGGCTTCGTGAAGATCGTGTCCGATCCGGCTACCGGCGTGGTGCTCGGTGGTTCGATCGTCGGTCGCCATGCGGCGGAGCTGATCTCGGTTCTTGCCCTTGCGGTGACTGCCGGTCTCACCGTCACGGATCTGGTTGAGTCCCTCTTCGTCCACCCGGCACTCGCCGAGGTCTTGGGCGAGGCGGCGGAGTAACCGTGGTGTTCGCCCAACTGCAATTGTTCCTTGCTGCCGCTGCAGAAGAGGGAGCGAGCACACTAATCCGGACCGAGGCGGCGATCGTCATCCTCGTCACGATTGCAGCTGCGGTTGCCGTATTCGCCCGCCGGGTTCAGTTTCCATTCACCGTCGCGCTCGTGCTTGCGGGTTTTGCTGCGACCTCGCTTGGCGACATCGTTGCCATTGACGTGTCGCCCGATCTGATCTTGTTCCTGCTCGTGCCGCCACTTCTCTTCGAAGCGACGCTGCACATTGCGTGGCCGAAATTGAAGGCGGATCTGGGCCCCGTGCTCGTCATGGCGTTGATCGGCACGCTCGTTGGCACCTTGGCGATCGGCTCGTTGGTTCACGTCGGTCTGGATCTTCCGTGGGAAGCAGCTTTTGCCTTTGGTGCACTCATTTCGGCGACGGACCCGGTTGCCGTCATCGCCTTCTTCAAGTCGCTGGGAACCCCCAAACGACTGAGTGTTCTGGTCGAAGGGGAGTCCCTCTTCAACGATGCGGTCGCCGTTGTGGCATTCGGCGTTGCGGTTGCAGCGGCTGAGGGCGACGGCTTCACGGTTGGCGGAGCGCTCGAGAATTTCCTCGTCGTATCGCTCGGAGGGATCGCGGTTGGCTTGGTGCTCGGCTATGTGGTGAGCGAGGTCGTGCTGTCACGAGTTGACGACGGGCTCATCGAGACCACGACGAGCCTGGCTCTGGCGTATGGCTCGTTTCTCGTTGCTGAAGAGTTCGGCGTCATCATCGGACAGGACGGTCTGCACTTCTCAGGAATCTTGGCCGTTGTGGTTGCGGGCTTGCTCCAAGGCAACATCGGCATCCACAACACCTCACCGAGCACGAGGGTCACCCTGGAGCATTCCTGGGAGATCGTGACCTTCTTGGTCAATTCGCTCGTGTTCTTGTTCATCGGTCTCACCGTGAGCATCTCGGACCTTGTCGATGAGATTGGCGCTGTCTTGTTGGCCGTTGCCGGCGTGGTGGTCATGCGCATCGTGATCGTGTACGGGCTCAGCTTTTCCTCGGGCAAGATCTTCCCCAAACGGGTTGTGCCGCTTGGCTACCAGCACGTGATGTTCTGGGGTGGCCTGCGTGGCGCGATCTCCTTGGCGCTTGCGCTGACGCTCTCTGAACAGGTCTTCGATGCCGAAACTGTTCAGACGATCCGTGTCATGACGTTTGGTGTGGTGTTGTTCACGCTCTTGGGTCAGGGCACAACGATCGCCGGCCTGATTCGTCATCTCGGGTTGGCAGGCAAGGACGATCGAGAGCTCGAGCAGCAGCGGCATCAGGCTCGTCTCATCATGGGACGGGCGGGCCAGGCGGAGATTGCTCGACTCGGTGCTGATGGAGTGGTCGCAGACGATATGGCCGAAGCGATGGAGCAGGCCTACCAGGCTGATCTGAATCGGCACACGGGTGACCTGGCTCGCCACACACGCGAATATCCCGAGATGGGCGCGGCCATGTTGTTTCAGGCTCGTCGCGATGCACTCACCGCCGAGCGAGGTGCGGTCGGCGAAGTGCAACGAACCGGTCTCATCGACGGAGCGGTTGCCCGTGAGATGAGCCAAGAGATCGATATCCGGATGGCCGCACTGGATGAGATCGAAGAGCGCTGGGGAAGCGATCTTGATGTCGATGTCGATGTCACGGATCTTGAGGACACGATGGAAGGTCTGGTGCGCGAGGAGCTTGCATGGCTTCGCTCTGTCGGTACAACCAACGCGTCAAGCGACGCCATCGACTAGCGCTCTCACCCTCCCAAACACCACCCCATCATTGGTGGAGCTACCGCGCCGTAGACGACCGTCTCGCTCCACCATTCCAATCTCGTCGTGGCTTGGTGGAGTGAGAGCGCGACAAACGACTGTCTCGCTCCACCAATCGGGTGGGTGGGTGTCGTGAGGTGGGAGCGGGTTAGGCGATGACGGCGACCACGTCGCCGCCGCTGACCGAATCGCCGGTAGCGACTCGGATCTCTTTGACGGTGCCCGCCTTCTCCGCAGCCACGTTGTTCTCCATCTTCATGGCTTCGAGCACGACAATCGTTTCGCCAACCTCGACTTCGTCGCCAACCTCGACGGAGACCTTGACGATCGTGCCCTGCATCGGGACCGTGACATCGCCGGATCCACTGCCGCCGCCTGCGCTGCCTGAGGCGCTGCGTCGGCGTTGTTTCTTGGCGGGACCAGCTGCGCCTCCGGCGGATTCCGGAACCCAGACTGCGACGTCGAATCGCTTGCCGTTGACCTCAACGACCGCATCGCGGCGAACTTTCGGCTCCGTCTCATCGCCGGTCGGAGCGGTCGGATCTGACGCCGCGGTTTCTGAGAGATCGAGAACTTCTTCGACCCACTTGGTTGAGTGCTCAACTGCCGCGAAGTCCGGATGGTCCAGGATGGCGATGTCGGCCGGAATGGTCGTTTTCACGCCCTGAATTTCGAACTCCCGCAACGCACGCAACGTGCGAGCGATGGCGGTGTCGCGGTCCTTGCCGTGGCAAATGAGCTTGCCGACGAGATTGTCGTAGTACTGGCTGACCTCGTCGCCTTCTTCGTAGCCACCGTCCCAGCGGACGCCGAATCCCGAAGGGACCCGGAGACGTTGGATTGGTCCCGGTGATGGCAAGAAGGCGCCGCCTGCCGGGTCTTCTGCGTTGATGCGGACTTCAATGGCGTGGCCGGTGACGCTGACGTCGTCTTGGGTGAAGGGCAGGGCGCCTCCAGCGGCGACGTGCAACTGCAGGGCCACGAGATCCAAGCCGGTGACCAATTCGGTGACCGGATGCTCGACCTGCAAGCGGGTATTCATCTCGAGGTAGAAGAATTCGCCGTCCTCGTAGAGGAATTCGACGGTTCCTGCGTTCGTGTAGTTGCTGCCGAGGGCCACCTTGACGGCCGCCTCACCCATGGCGAGCGCGATGTCGTCAGGAAGTCCGGGAGCCGGGGCCTCTTCGATGAGCTTCTGGTGACGACGCTGGGCCGAGCAATCGCGCTGGCTGAGATGAACAGCATTGCCGTGGGAATCGCACAACACCTGGATCTCGATGTGGCGAGGTTTGGTGAGATATCGCTCCAGGTAGCACTCGTCACGAGCGAAATAGGCCAACGACTCGCGTTGGGCTGCCTCGAGGGCTTCAGGCGCCTCGTCGGGCGAGTTGACGACCTTCATGCCTCGTCCACCGCCGCCGAAGGCAGCTTTGATGGCAACGGGCCATCCTTTGTCGTTGCCAAACGCAACAACCTCGTCAGGGTTGGTCAGGAACTCGGTGATGCCGGGGACCCCGTGGACGCCGACCTTTTCTGCGGCTTCACGAGCGCTGATCTTGTCGCCCATGACTTCGATGGCTTCGGGCGGTGGGCCAACAAAGGTCACACCCCGTTCGGTAATCGCGCGGGCGAAGTCGGCATTCTCCGAGAAGAAGCCGTAGCCGGGATGCACCGCGTCTGCCCCGGATTGCTCGATCGCATCGAGAATGGCATCGGTGTTGAGGTAGCTCTCTGCTGCGGTCTGGCCGCCAAGCGCAAAAGCGTGGTCGGCGAGGCGAACATGCAGCGCTTCGCGATCCAGTTCTGAATAGACAGCGACGGTCTCGATTCCGAGTTCTTGGCAGGCTCGGATCACGCGAACGGCGATCTCTCCACGGTTGGCGATGAGGACTTTTTCGAAGGGGGCTTCATTCGGCACGTCGTATGGTTAGCCGAGATGACGCCACAAAGGGAAGTACCTGGCCCAGCAGATTCAATTTTTCGTCTCGTGGAGTACGTCGATGTGACGGATTCAACAAACGCAGATTTGCTGGATCGGGCGAAAAACGGCGAGGAACCTGGTGTTGCCAGGATTACTGATCACCAACGAAAGGGGCGCGGGCGGCAGGGGCGAACGTGGCATGACCGCCCCGCTTCGTCGCTTTTGATGTCGGTGTCGTTGCGTCCGGAGCCAAAGGTTGCGCCATTGGTTCCGCTGGCAACCGGGTTGGCAGTCGTCCACACGCTGAGATCTGAATTCTTGCCCTTCGATGATGCGCTCGAAGTGGGACTCAAATGGCCGAACGACGTCGTGGTCGTTGGGCCAAACGGGGAAGTGAAGAAGCTTGCCGGAATCCTCGCGGAGGCGACAGCGACACCTGCCGGTCTCGCTGTCGTGGTCGGCATGGGTCTCAATCTTGATCTCGGTCCGACCTGGGCAAACGACGTCTCTGCAGAGGTGGCTGCTCGCTCGGTCGATCTGACCACGCTCGTCGGAGCAGATCGCTGCCCCGAGCGTGATGAGTTGGCAACCATGATCCTTCGCAGCCTTTCGGACCACCTGAAATCACTTGACTTTGACGCCCGAAGTCTCGTTGATCGGTACCGAGAAGTGTGCGTCACCCTCGGCACATCCGTCGACCTGGAACACCCGGCAGGGCCTGTGAGCGGTCTCGTCGTTGGCATCGACGACAGCGGGGCGATCGTGCTCGAGACGTCGACAGGGGTGCGCTCGTTCAACGCAGGCGAGGTGCACACCCGTCGAGCGCCGTAACCACCGACACCGACGTCGTAGGTCACGAGACTCATGCCTCAGCCATCTCGGCCGATAGTAGGTGGTGCATCAGCCGTTGCTGACCCGCGTCGTTCTTGCGCTCCTCCTCGTCACTGCCCTGCTGGCTTCTTCGCTCGCGTCCCCGGTCATGGCCCAGGAGGACCCGCCGCCCACGACAGCTCCGCCGACGGTGCCACCAACGACGAGTGCTCCGACGGTGCCGCCGACGACGGCGCCGCCAAATGAAGAATCGACGGTGCCGCCGACGACGGCCCCACCGACGCAAGATTCAACAGAACCGACAACGACGGATTCCTCCGATACGACGTCGTCAGTCACCGAACCAGAAGGCTCGACGACGTTGACCCTCGAGGATGGGTCGGCGGCGGATCCATCGACGCCAGACACAACCATTCCCGGTGGCGAGTGTGCACCGGTGACGGTCGACGGCGTCGAAGTCGCGTCGACCACCTTGCCGCCGTCGACCGCTTCGGAAGGCTCTGTCACTGTTGGTGGAGAGGCGGCCCCCTGCGGCACAGAGGAAGATCCTGCCGCTGGTGAGGACGAAACCGACGACACGGTTCCGGAGGTCGTTGTGACGATCCCGTTGCCTTCGACGATTCCCGGTGAGGACTTGGAATGGTCGCCGTGGGCCCCGACTGCCGTGCTCGTTGGCAGCGTCGAAGAAGCTCGCGTCAAACTCGCAGAGGCAGAAGAAGCCCACCTGAATGCGATCGCTCGGGTGAAGTCACTTCGGCTACGACGAAAAGAACTCGAGCTTCGGGTCGAGGATCTTGACGACGAGACGAAGGAGACCATCCAGCTCCTCCAGGACGCAGAAGAACGGCTGCGACAACGTGCAACCGCTGCGTTCGTCCGCGGCGATGGCTCGGGCCCGTCGCTCGACTACGACGACATTCTTGACCGGGAGGCGCAGCAGACGCTGGTTGACACAGTCTTCGACCTCGATCGAGAGGCCGTCATCAACTACGGCGAACTTCGGGGCCAGCTCGACATCGAGACGCTCTCCACCGTCGACAGGCTCATCCTGATCGAAGATCTCGCGGCGGACGCACTGGAGGACGTCGAGTTCGAGGCCGGGGCGATCGAACAGGCGCAGCGAGAGCTGGTCGTGTTCGAAGCCGGAAGCACGATCTACATCGAGAACGTCTTGTTCCCGATTGCCGGCGACTACGGCAATCCGCTCATCAACTCCTGGGGCTTTCCTCGATCGGGCGGACGTCGACACAAAGGCATCGACATCTTCGCCCCGCACGGGACGCCGCTGATTGCGGCCGAGCGAGGAGTCGTGACCGATGTCGGTGAAGGAAAGCTCGGAGGCTTGAAGGTTTGGCTCCGAGGGGAGAGCGGTACGGACTGGTACTACGCCCACTTGGCTGCTCATGCGCCCGGGCTGGTGGAAGGTCAGCTCGTGGAAGCGGGAGACCTCCTCGGCTATGTCGGCACGACCGGCAACGCCGTTGGTACGCCGCCGCATTTGCATATGCAGATCCACCCGAATGGTGGCGACGCTGTGAACCCCTATCCGATGCTGAATGTCATTGCGGAGCGAGATGCACTGCTTGTCGAAGAGGGCAGCTAGGGGCCTGCTTCTCGAAGAGGGCGGCTAGGGCACTGCTTGTCGATGAGGGCAGCGACGGCACATGTCATTTGCGTACTCGGCCCCAACCGACGTACGCAGTAGTGTGTCGGCGAGCAAGATGGTCCGAACGTCGTGAACACAGCCTTGAGTCTGATCATCGTTTTGGTGCTCATTGCCGCGAACGCCTTTTTCGTCGCTGTCGAGTTCGCGCTCGTGGCTTCGGATCGCCAAAAGCTGCAGGCTCAGGCTGATCGCGGCGTGCGGACGGCAAGGACGGCAATGGCGGCCCTTGGCCGAATGTCGTTTCATCTCTCGGGGGCACAACTTGGAATCACCGTGACCAGCCTCCTCCTCGGTGCGCTTGCCGAACCACTTGTCGGCCGCTGGGTCGACCCACTCGTCGAGCCGCTGATCGGACGATCGGGCTCCGGACTGTCGATCGTGATCGCGTTGTTCCTCGCGACAGTCGTGCAGATGGTGATGGGGGAGCTGATCCCGAAGAACATTGCGATCGCCCACCCGAATGCGACGGTGCAGGTGTTGTCCCCGGTAGCGCGGATCGTGCACGGTCTGCTGTCTCCGGCCATCTTGTTGTTCAACGGGGCGGCCAACTGGACCGTGCGCCGCCTCGGAATCGAGCCGCAAGAGGAACTCACGCAGGTCCGTTCGCTGGAAGAGATCGAATACCTGATTCGTTCCTCGGGCGAATTGGGCACGATCAGTGAGGATGCGCTGAGTCTTCTCGAACGCACGATCCGGTTTGGAGAAAAAACCGCAGCAGATGTGCTCGTGCCACGAGTCCATGTGGCTGCATTGGCGTCGACCGCCGTCGTTGGTGATCTGATCGATCTCGCCCTGTCCTCTGGCCACACCCGCTTCCCGGTCTTCGGAGATGATCTCGATGACATTCTCGGCGTTGTGTTGGTTTCTGATGTGTTCGCGTTGCCAACGACCACTCGCTCGCTGACACCGATTACCCAGCTCATGCGCGAGCCTCGCGTCGTACCGGAGACTCGAGACCTCGAAGACTTGCTCGGCGACTTTCAAGGCAGTGTGCGAGAGCTGTTCATCGTCGTGGACGAGCACGGCGGGACCGATGGCGTGCTCACTCTCGAGGATGTTCTCGAAGAGATCAGCGGCGAAATCGACGATGAGTTCGATGATGTGACCGCAGAGAGCCTCATCACATCAGGTCCCCAAGGGGTGACGGTAGTTGCCGGCACCTTGCATGGCGACGAGGTGGCCGACGCGTGCGGGTTCGAGATGCCGGATGGGGAGTACGAGACAATCGCCGGATTCTTGCTCGAGCGTCTTGGCCGGATCGCTCGTCCCGGCGACGAGGTCAGCTGGGACGGATGGCGTCTCGAAGTGATTGCCATGGATCGACTTCGTATCGCTTCGGTGCAGATTTCTGAGGCGGCATGATGTTCGCCAGTGGTGTCACCGGATCTGCCCTCGTCTGGTCATTAGTCATCGGTTTGCTGCTGTTGGTGGCGAACGCGATCTTCGTGGCCTATGAGTTCGCAGTGCTTGCGGCAAAACGTTCCGCGTTCGAGAGCTCGGCGGAGGACGGCAATCGGGTCTCGCTGGCCTCGCTCGATTCTCTGTCTGACCTCTCCAATCAGCTGGCTGGGAGCCAACTCGGCATCACGATGGCATCGCTCGGATTGGGGTATGTGGGAGAGCCTGCGCTCGCGAGCCTGTTCGAGCAGGCGCTCGGGACGTCGCTGTCTGAGGGAGTGACCACCACCCTTTCGTTCTCGGGAGCGCTGGCGATCACGGTGTTCCTTCACCTTGTGTTCGCCGAGATGGTCCCAAAGAACATCGCCATCGCGCGGCCTGAAGCCACGGTTCGGTGGCTCGTGCTGCCCTATCGGGCCTACCTCGCAGTCTTCAGACCCTTCGTGCTGTTCCTCAATGCGCTGGCCAATGTGGGCTGTCGCCTCGTTGGAGTTGAGCCCCGAGACGAGATCGTTACGTCGCACTCCACAGCGGAGCTGGCATCGATTGTCCGGCTGGCCTCTGAGGAGGGCGAGATCGAGACCGACTCGGCCGAACTGTTGCAGGGTGCGCTGGCATTCGCAGAGCGTCCGGTCGGCGAGGTGGCCCGACCTCTGGAATCTTTGGCCACCATTCGATTTGGAGCCACTGCCGCGGTGGCCGAGCGCGTGGTGAACGAGAGCGGTCAAACTCGGGTTCCGATCGTGGCCGTCGAAGCGGGGGCCGGCGGGCAGCCACGACTGGTTGGCTACCTGCATGTCATGGAGTTGCTTGCCATTCCTGTCGAGGAACGGCATCGTCCGATTCCTGCCGCGATGACGCGCCAAATGGCCGTTGTTCAGGCCGATCGTCCCTTGATCGAGGTGCTGCGTGTCATGCGACTGCTTCGACGTCAGCTCGCCGTCGTCACCTCAGACGATGGGCCGCAGGGATTGATATCTGTAGAAGAGGTGGTCGAGGCGTTGGCGGTGCATCAGCACAGTCGGGAAACGCCGAGAAGTGATCAACTTGCCGCGGGCTCTGACGGTAGGGGTTCAACCACTTAGCGTGAGTGATCATCACCACCCATGGTCATGGGGTTGGAAATATGGTTAACCTCTGCGTTCTTGCGTGTGCGATCCCTTTCTGCCATTTTCGCGCTGATCGTTTCCCTCGGTGCGATTGTCACCGTGCCGGCTGGCGCTCAGCGAACTCCCGGGCTTGATGAGGCGCGGGCGCGCGTCGAGCGTTTGACCCAAGAGTTGGCCGATGCCGAGACCGAGCTCAGCAAGCTGGAGCTCGCCACCCTGGGAGCCCAGTCGCAGTTCGATGCACTTGATGCCCAGTCAGCAGGTCTGCTCGAAAGCGTCACCGATGCTGCGGTGCTCGACTTCACCAGGTCGGGAACCGAACCGAACCTCTTTGTCACCAACGATCTCACGGCTGCGCTTCGGGCTGGAACCTTGACCGACGCTGCGATTGGTGCGGATACCGATGCGCTCGATGAGTACCGAATTCTGTTCGAAGACTTGGAGTTGGCTCGTCTCGGTCTGGCCGCCGCGTCCGAAGAACGAGAAGCGCATTGGGCCGAGCTTCTGGAGAAGCGCGAAGAGCTCGGTGCCGAACTAGCGAAGCTGGAAGAAATCGAAGCGGAGCGCCTCGCGGAAGAGCGACGGAAGGCCGCTGCTGCGGCTGCCGCAGCCGCTGCGGCGTCCGGGGGAAGTAGCGGGGGAACCACCGCTGCCGCATCGGGTGCAGCCGCACCTGGAGGTCTCTTGACCTATTGCCCGGTCGCAGGTGCGAATTCGTTCATCGACTCGTGGGGATATCCGCGCTCTGGTGGGCGCAGCCACAAGGGCGTCGACATGATGGCAGCCATCGGTGTGCCAATCGTTGCCCCGGTCAGCGGAACGGTCAGCCATCGTTCAAATCGGGTCGGCGGGCGTTCCTTCCACTTGAACGGTGACGACGGCAACTACTACTACGGCACGCACCTTTCGGCCTACGGCAACTCTGGCAGAGTGAATGCCGGCGATCTGATCGGGTACGTCGGCGACGACGGGAACGCCGCTGGCATTCCTCACCTTCACTTCGAGATCCATCCAGGCGGTGGCTCTGCGGTGAATCCGTATCAGGCGACAAAAGCTGCTTGCGGTTAGGCACGACAGGTGAACAACGAGGGGACCGGGGACCAACTCGCTGCTGCCCTGCAGCACGCGCTCATGGCCCACCTGAGTGATGACACGGCACTCGTTGAGCGTGCCGTGCCACTCACCGGTGGCGCCAGCCGTGAGACGTTTGCGGTCTCCGCCTCGCGCTCTGGCCAGCCTTGGCCCTTGATTCTGCAACGTGAGCGCGGCGGCGGGCGCCGGCGGCCCGAAGGCATGGACGCCGAAGCGGCCGTGGTTCGGACCGCTCACGAGGGCGGGGTGCCGACGCCGCAGGTCATCATCAGCCACAACGACGTCAGCGACGAGCTGAGCGCAGCAGTTGGCAATAGCTGGTTCGTTTGTGAGGCGGTCGATGGCGAGACCATTGCCAGAAGAATTCTCCGCGACGATGTCTATGTCGACGCTCGCCGTGATCTGCCTCGCCAGTTGGGAAGTGCGCTTGCCGCAGTCCACCAGCTTCCGTTCGATCATCTCGAGTGGATCGAGGCACCTGATGAGCTGGCCAAATACCGCGAGGTCGCCGATGAGATGGAGCTGGCGAGCCCCGCGTTCGAGCTGGCCTTTCGTTGGCTCAACGCGAATCGGCCTGCACCGAGCACTCCCAACCTCGTGCACGGAGACTTCCGCATGGGAAATCTCATTGTCGACGAGCACGGGCTCAGTGCGGTCATCGATTGGGAACTCGCCCACGTCGGAGACCCGATGGAAGATCTGGGCTGGCTTTGCGTACGGGCGTGGCGGTTCGGGGGAGCGGGGCCAGTCGCCGGGGTCGGTGACTATGGGCCGCTCTTTGAGGGCTACGCCGCTGCGTCGGGCCGCTCGGTTGATCCCGAGGTCGTTCGATGGTGGGAGACACTCGGAACGCTGAAGTGGGGGATCATGTGTGGCAGCCAGGTCACCACCCACCGCAACGATGTGGTGCGGTCGGTCGAGCTGGCCGCAATTGGTCGTCGGATCGCGGAACAAGAATTCGATGTTCTTGGCTTGATAGGGACAGAACCCCTCGAGATGCCAGAGGATCAACATGTTGTCGAGACACCGGTCCGGACCGGTGAGACATCGGTGGCAGAACTGGTCGAGGCCGTTCGAGAGTTCTTGGCTGGTGATGTCATGAGCGCAACCGAAGGTCGGGTGAGCTTCCACGCTCGGGTTGCCGCGAACGCGCTCTCGATTGTCGAGCGCGATCTCGTTCGAGGTCCGACGCTCGAACAGGCTGACCGAGAGATGTTCGCCCGATTTGGTGCGGCGTCACGTCGTGAGCTCGCCCAACGCATCCGATCTGGTGAACTTGACGCTCAAGCAGCAGAGCTTCGGTCAGCGCTGCATGAGTCGGCGGTTGGCAAGTTGAGGATCACGAATCCGCGCTGGCTGGGCTGAGGTCGCGCTGGCTGGCTGGAGATCGCTGCGTCATGATGAGCGAGCTGCTGCCCGCCCAACGAAGAGGTTCTGACCCATGACCACCCCAATGCTCCCTGGCCGCCTCGATGCTCCAACCCGAGACATCAAGGATGACCCTCGCGCCGACCCTCGCATGATCGCAGCGATGGCTCCGATGGGCCTCGATGTAGCACCGCCACCGACGCCCGTGGATGGTTCGTCATCGCTCGAAGACGTTCTCGCCCACTGCGCGGAAGCCGAGATGGGGTTTCAGGCGCTTGGTTCGGTTCTCTCGGCGATGTCATCGCCAGTCGAGGGCGTGACGTCGTCGACCGAGGTCATCAAGGGCGTCGACGGCAATGACGTCACGCTGTACATCACCAAGCCCGACAATGCCGATGGTCCGGTGCCGTGCATCGTGCACACACATGGCGGCGGCATGGTGATTCTGACTGCAGCCGACGCTGGCTATCAGCGTTGGCGCGAAGAGTTGGCGGCAACGGGTCTCGTTGTTGTCGGCGTGGAATTTCGAAACGGCGCAGGAGAACTCGGACCTCACCCCTTCCCAGCAGGGCTGAACGACTGCGGCAGCGGAGCGCAGTGGGTTATTGCCAACCGCGAGGCACTCGGGGTGTCGAACGTGATCATGTCGGGCGAATCGGGCGGTGGCAATCTTGCGATCGCCACGGCGTTATTGGCCAAGCGAGATGGCTGGCTCGATGGGATCGCCGGTGTCTATGCCCAATGCCCCTATGTGTCGAACGCCTATGCCGATCCACCAGCGGAGCTGACCTCACTGTTCGAGAACGACAACTATTTTCTCAGCGTCGACAACCTGGCGGCGCTGGCAAAGCCGTATGACCCGACGGGCGAAAACGCCACGAATCCTCTGGCGTGGCCCTACCACGCCACCGCGTCCGATGTCGCCGGACTGCCCCCGCACGTGATCTCGGTGAATGAACTCGATCCGCTTCGCGATGAAGGTTTGGCCTACTTCCACACGCTCCTCGCCGGCGGTGTGAGCGCGGTGAGTCGCACCGTCAATGGCACATGTCATGCGGGCGACTGCCTGTTCCTCGACGCGATGCCTGAGGTCTACCGAGCCACGCTGCGTGACATCAAGAGTTTCGCCGATTCCCTCTGACCTACCCGCACCCGGGGCCGGTCAGATCAGGCACCGACGATGGAATAGCCACCATCGACATGAATGATCTGACCGGTTGTTTGCGGGAACCAATCCGAGAGGAGGGCGACACAGGCTTTGGAGACGCCCGTCGAGTCGGTGACATCCCAGCCCAACGGGGCGCGTGCCACCCATTCGTCTTCGAACTTGGCAAAGCCCGGGATGGACTTCGCTGCGATCGTCTTCATCGGGCCAGCGGCGACGAGGTTGGAACGGATTCCGGCCGGACCAAGCTCGCGGGCGAGATAGCGGTTCAGTGACTCGAGCGCCGCTTTGGCGACGCCCATCCAGTTGTACGCCGGCCACGCAACCGTCGCATCGAAGGTCAGTCCGAGCAGGCTGCCGCCACCTTCTTCGGCGGGCGGCATGAGCGGGGTGACGATGTCGGCCAGGCTCCGCAATGAGTACGCCGAAATCTGCACTGCGGTTGCCACGTCGTCCCAATTGGCGCCAAAGAAGTCATCGCCGAGCGCAGCTTCGGGGGCAAAGCCAATCGAATGAAGAGCACCGTCGACGCGACCCCACGTTGATTCGAGATGCTCGCGCACCGCGGTGCAGTGATCGGGGTTGCTGATGTCGAGCTCGAGGACTTCCGGAGCGGTCGACAGTTTTCGGGCGGTTCGTTCAGTGAGTCGCATCGCTCGGCCAAAGCTTGTCAGGACGATTTCTGCCCCCTCTGCTTGTGCGAGTTTTGCCACGCCGAACGCCAACGAATCGTCCGTGAGGACACCGGTGATCAGCAGCTTCTTGTCAGTGAGGAGACCCATTGCCTCTCAGACTGGCAGAGTCCGCAGTCGGTTACGTGCCCCCGATCAGAAAGTCTCTCCGCTGAGGTCAGTGGATCCATCGTTGCGTGAGTCAGACGAGGGCTTGCTTGGAGGTCCCCATTTGTTCATTGTTGAGGCTTTTCTTTCTCCGAGCGTCTCTCGCTACGCTGCGGCCGTGCCTGAATCCCACGATGACCTTGCCCCGATGCAGATATTCGATACTGCTCGAGGAGAAATCGTTCCCTTTGAACCGGGACCGGTTGTGCGGATCTATACCTGCGGCATCACGCCCTACGACGCGACCCATCTCGGTCACGCCGCGGCGTACGTCGGGTATGACGTATTGCAGCGGCGATTGCGTGACAGAGGCCACGAGACGCGCTGCGTGCGTAACGTGACTGATGTCGATGACGACTTGCTGCGCAAAGCACGCGAGGTGGGGATGCACTATCTCGATCTCGCAGCGGCCGAGACGGCCCGTTTCGACAGCGACATGGTCGCACTCGGAATGATCCCGAGTTGGAGCGAGCCCCGGGCCACATCGGCCATCGCGGAGATCCGTTCGATGATCAGCACGTTGTTCGAAAAGGGGAATGCCTACACCGTCGAGGGGTGGATCTATTTCGACGTCACGACCTATGAAGACTTCGGATCCATCTCGGGCTATGACCACGAGACGATGCTCGCGCTGCATGCTGAGCGCGGTGGGAACAACGAAGATCCCAAGAAGAGGAATCCGCTCGACTTCGTTCTTTGGCAGCCATCGGCACCCGGTGAGCCGGAGTGGGAGTCATTGTGGGGTGCTGGTCGTCCTGGTTGGCACATCGAGTGCTCGGCCCTCGCCCTTCGTGAACTCGAGGTCGAGACGATCGATCTTCATGGCGGCGGCAGCGACCTCATCTTCCCTCACCACGAGTGCGAGGCAGCGCAATCACAGGCTGCAACCGGTGAGCCGTTCGTCCGTCATTGGATGCATCAAGCCATGGTGCGGATGGATGGCGAGAAAATGTCGAAGTCCCTCGGCAACCTCGTCTTCGTCAGCGAACTCCGCAAGACCTATGACACCCGAGCGATTCGCCTGGGCATCGTCGCGTTTCACTACCGCACCGAATGGGAGTGGAACGAGCAGATCATGCCCGCGGCTGCGGAGCGTCTCGAACGCTGGGTCGCTGCCGGTCAAGGCGATGGCGCGTTGGCCGAGGTGCGGGCCGCGCTCGACAACGATCTCGATACTCCCGCTGCGGTGGCCGCGATCGATGCCGCAGTGGCCGACGGTCTTGGCGTTTCCTCTGCTGCCGAACTACTCGGAATTGACCTGTCGGCCTAACCCTCGATTTCTCGGTGGGCCGAGCATGGCCCGCCAGCGACGTGATGGCTCACAGATGGCTGGACTAAGGTCGCCCACAACATGGGGACCACAGAGCGATCGACGGAGAAGGGGCTGACGACCGGCAATGGTCGCGTGCTCGATGAGCTTCCGACGTTCGACGAGCCTCGCCCGCTCCCTGACAACATCGGAAAATGGCAGCCGCTGGCTCGCAAGATCGCTGCACCGCTCTTCCGGATGCTCTTCAAGGTCACGGTTGAAGGGCTGGAGAACATCCCGGCCTCCGGCCCCGCGGTGTTGTGCCCCAACCACCTCTCGGTGATCGACTCGTTCGTGCTTCCTGCGGTGTTGCCACGAGGGATCATGTACGTCGGCAAAGCGGAGTATCTGGACGACTGGAAGACCGCCAAACTCTTTCCCGCGATGGGCATGATTCCCATCGACCGGCGGGGCGGCGACCACGCCACCGCGGCCCTTGATACGGCGCGATCTGTCCTCTCCGGCGGTGGCCTGTTCGGGATTTACCCCGAGGGCACTCGGAGCCGAAGCGGGAATCTCCACAAGGGGCACACCGGTGCAGCCAGGCTCGCGATCGAAACCGGCGCCCCAATTATCCCCGTTGGATTGCTCGGGACGCTGGATATCCAGCCTCCTGACCAGGCCATGCCGAATTTCTTCACCGAAGCGACGGTCAAGATCGGTGCGCCGATCCAATCGTCTCGCTATGCCGACCGGGTTGGCGACCGATCGGTCTACCGAGAACTCATCGATGAGGTGATGTTCGAAATCCAAGCGCTCACGGGACAGACCTATGACCCGACCTACGCAGGGGCCAAGCCATCAACTCCAACACCTGATGGTGAACGCAGCGCCGTTGTTGCCGAAGCGACCATCGGTCGCCGCTCCTCTGCGGAGGTCCTCAAACCACGGCCTCTTGTAGGGGTCAGCTGAGCCAGCGGCTGGTAGGGCCGAAATCGAACCCTGCAGCAGAAGTTCAGCCGTAGACTCTGGCCGTGCCTGAGATCTCACTGACCCTTCCCGACGGTTCGCAACGCACGCTCGAAGAAGGCGCAACAACCGCCGATCTCGCGTTAGATATTGGCAAGCGCCTGGCGAAAGATGCCTTGATCGGTGTCGTCGACGGTGTCGAACTCGACCTCGATGTTGCCCTGCCCGACGGTGCAACTGTCGAAATCGTTGTTCCCGACTCAGATCGGGGACTGCACACCATTCGTCACTCCACCGCTCACGTGTTGGCCCAGGCGGTGCTCGAACTGTGGCCTGGGGCGACCTTCGCCATCGGTCCGCCGATCGAGAATGGCTTTTACTACGATTTCGAGCTGCCTGATGGTGCCACCTTCTCGGACGAAGACCTCGCGCAGATCGATGCGAAGATGCGCGAGATCATCAAGGCCCGCCAGCCGTTCGTGCGTTCTGAGCTTCCCGCCGGAGCGGCGCTGGAACTGATGGCAGACCATCAATACAAGCGGGCCATTATCGAGGCGGTCACCACCGGAGGCCAAGACTCCGAACTCGCAGGCGAGGCCGATGGTGACATCATCAGCTTCTATCGAAACACCGATGCTTTCGTTGACATGTGCGTCGGTCCACACGTGCCCCACACCGGACACCTCGGCCAGTTCAAACTGATGCGGGTGGCTGGCGCGTATTGGCGGGGCGACGAGAAGAATCAGATGCTCCAGCGCATCTACGGCACGGCATGGGCCGACAAGAAGCAATTGGCGACCCATCTCCACAACCTCGAAGAAGCGGCGAAGCGAGACCACCGCAAGCTTGCGAACGACATGGACCTGCTGTCGTTTCCCAGCACTCTCGGCGGCGGTTTGGCAGTGTGGCACCCAAAGGGCGCCGCGGTACGCAAGCTGATCGAGGACTACTCACGAGAGCGCCACGAGCAAGGCGGGTACGAGTTCGTGTACACGCCGAACCTCGCAAACGGGAAGCTGTTCGAGACCTCCGGACACCTCGATTTCTATGCCGATGGGATGTACCCACCCATGGAAATGGACAACGGGACCTACTACCCCAAGCCCATGAATTGCCCGATGCATTGCTTGATCTTCGATCGTGGTCAGCGGTCCTATCGCGAGCTTCCACTGCGTCTGTTCGAGCTGGGCACCGTCTATCGATACGAGCGGGCAGGGACGCTCCACGGTCTCATGCGCATACGTGGGTTCACTCAGGACGACAGCCATATCTATTGCACCGAGGATCAGCTCGCCGACGAAGTGGCGTCGCTGCTCGACTTCGTGATCTCAGTGCTCAAGGCCTTTGGTTTCGAAGAATTCGTCTTCAATCTCTCGACCCGTGACCCCGAAAAGTCGGTAGGAACCGATGACATCTGGGAACTGGCAACCGAAGCCCTCCGGTCCGCACTCGATCGCCACGGCCTCGAGTACGGCGTCAAGGAAGGCGACGCCGCCTTCTACGGTCCCAAGATCGATGTTGACGTCAAGGACGCCATCGGTCGGTCCTGGCAGCTTTCGACGATTCAGGCCGACTTCAATCTTCCCGATCGGTTCGAACTCGAATACGTCGATGATGACGGTGGTCGCAAGCGGCCGATCATGTTGCACCGGGCTCTGCTCGGGTCCATCGAGCGATTCTTTGGCGTGCTCCTCGAGCACCTTGCTGGCAACTTCCCCGTCTGGTTGGCGCCAACACAAGTCAGCGTGCTGCCCGTCGCAGCGTCACATGAGGCGTACGCCCATGAGGTGGCAGACCGACTCCGAGCTGGCAGCTTGCGGACCGAGGTTGTCGAGGCGAACGATCCGTTGGGCAAGCGAATCCGGAACACGAAGATGCAGAAGGTGCCCTACATCCTTGTTGTCGGCGACGATGACGTGGCCAACAACACGGTTGGCGTCAATGTTCGAGGCGCGGATTCACCTGAGCGTGACGTCGCGGTTGAGCTGTTCATGGCCAGAGTCGTTCGGGAGAACGAGGAACGGTTGGCCGAGGTCGGAACCGAACTTCCTGCCTGATGGAACACCTGCGAGCCGGCTGGAAACTTGCGAACTGGCCACTTCTCGGTGCTGATGGTCAACCCCACGCAAACCTGGAACGGGCGGAAGGCAAGACGCTGTTCGAGACAATTGAGCAGAGTGGACTTCCCGACGAACAGACGTACATCGTGTGGCGCGGGTCGAACACCTTCTGCATTCTCAATGTCTTTCCGTACACGAATGGCTCGGTCATGGTGCTTCCCACCACGCCAGCGAAGTCGATCCTTGACCTCGATGCCGAGGTCTACGACGAGTTGTGGCGAAGCGTTCGCACTGCCGTCGTCGCGGTTCAGGGGGCCTTTGCTCCTCACGGGATCAACGTCGGGCTCAACGAAGGAGAGGCTGGCGGCGGCTCTGAGCCGGACCACCTGCATGTCCACATCGTCCCCCGTTGGAACGCCGACACGAACTTCATGACGACGATCGCCGAAGTGCGAATTCTGCCGATGACACTGGCGGACAGCTGGCACAAACTTCGATCCGCGTGGCCGGCTTGACCCAAACCCGCCGAACGGCCCCCATCGACGCATACCATCTGATCCATGGCCGCTGAGGTTCCCGAAGACGAACACATTGACGTTCTGCCAGAGGATCTCCAGCCCGATCTTGTTGACCCCGAGGAATACATCTTCCCGAACAACAATCGGCGGCGTATTCCTGGCGCCATGTACGTGGTCATTGCCCTCGGTTTGGTTGCCCTCTACCTGATCCGGGGCGACGGTGTGCTCGTCAACAAGGGACTGCTGATGGCGGCCGTCATTCTCGGTGTCGTCGGGATTTACAGCATTGCCTCCGGGGCGAACCTCGATGTCGACGAGCGAGATGCCCTCAAAGTCTCGATCAACGAGGTCGGCTTTCCCGTCGGCCACGCCTCAGCCCAGATGGGCTGGCGCGGTCTGATGAGCCGCCCCGTCTGGCGGATCCTGCTGTATTCGGCCGAAGAGCCTCCCGCAAAGCGGGGACTCGTCCTGGTCGATGGCGTCGATGGTTCTGTCGTCGAGGCCTTGGTCGAGGCCAATCCTGAGGACTGGTCCGACGTCGTCGATGGCGAACGGATTCCCAAGACCGAATAACTCGGTGCCAGCGAGTCTGGCTCGCAGACGACCCGGTGCTAACTCCTGCTAGCATTCGTTTCTATGTTCGACGGAAATCTTCGGAAGCCCTTCGATGCTGCGGTCGCCCCGATTGGATCGGGACTCCAGAAACTTGGAGTGTCGCCCGACGTCATCACCGCATTCGGCGTGCTCATGGCAGGCGCCTGTGGCGTGGCCATCGGCACCGGCAACTTCTTCACTGCCTTTCTGTTGTTGTTGGCCACTGGTATTCCGGACGCCCTTGACGGCGCGGTGGCCAAAGCCGCAGGCACCGCTGGACCACGGGGCGCGTTCTTTGATTCGGTGTCGGATCGACTGAGCGATGGCCTGATGTTCGCGGGCGCCGGTTGGTATCTCGCTGGCACCGATGAGCCTCGGATGGCGATGCTGCCCTTCGGCTTGTTGATCGTGGCCTCGCTGGTGTCCTACATGCGAGCCAAAGCTGAATCACTGGGATACGACGCCAAAGGCGGGCTCATGGAGCGGGCCGAACGCTTCATCGTTCTTGGTATCGGTCTCGCAATCTCGCCGCTCTTCGTTCCCGTTCTGTGGGTCATGCTCGTGCTGACTGCGGCGACCGCAGTCTTCCGTTTCCACAAGGTCTGGGTCCAGGCGTCCGCGACCCAGGTTCGAACAACACCGGCCAAGGCGCCAGCTCGGCGCCGCAGAGCCCGCACCAGCGAGCGCCGGTCGGCCCGAGCCTCGCGATCTCGAGCTCGTCGCTCCAACCGCTAGTCGTCGAGGAGCCCGACGTCCGAATGTTGGGTCGCAGGCAATCACGGCCACGACGCGTGCTTGGTGTGGGTGCAGCGATCGCTCGACGAATTCCCCGGCGAGCAGTCGTCCCGCTCTCTCGCGCAGTCGGATCAGCCGTCGTACGAGTTCGTCCACGTTTGGGAGATGGGCTGCGGTCGAATCTCCGTCGCGTCGTTCCGGAAGCGACCGAATCGGAGCTCGAAGATCTGGTCCGACAGGCATTCGGGGCCTACGGGCGGTACTGGGCTGATTCGTTCCAGCTCCCCGTCCTCGACGCTGTCGTCATCGATCGTCACTTCTCGGTCGAGAACTACAAGCACATCCTCGACGCACGGGCCGATGGGCTCGGAGCCATTCTCGTCCTGCCCCATCTTGGTGGATGGGAATGGGCTGCTGCTTGGCTCGGTGAGGTCGCACAGACACCGGTCACCGCAGCGGTCGAACGCCTCGAACCTGACGACGTGTTCGAGTGGTTCGTCGAGCTCCGTGAGGCGTATGGCGTCAACGTGGTACCCGTCGATGCTGATGCGTTGCCGTTGCTGATGAAGGCAATCCGGGCGGGACATGTCGTGTGTTTGCTGTCGGATCGTGACGTCGCAGGGGTCGGTGTTGACGTCGACTTCTACGGTGCGAAAACGCGCATGCCGAGTGGTGCTGCGCTGCTGGCTCGGAGAACAGGAGCACCGATTCTGCCGGCCGCCGTCTATTTCCAAGACGATCGGTCCCACTGCCGAATCCTGGCTCCTCTCGAGCTGGATCGATCGGCGAAACTGCGTGACTTCGTGGCCGATACCACCCAGAAGATGGCGGTGGCGTTCGAAACCTTGATCGACGATGCACCAGGGCAATGGCATGTGCTTCAGCCTGCGTGGCCCGATCTCGTTGGGCCATTGAGGTCCGAAACCCCCAGCAGCGGCGCTGAGGAGTAGGGTCCCAACGTGCGTGTCGGGATGATCTGTCCGTACAGCTTGGGAGTCTGGGGCGGCGTGCAAACCCAGGTGCTCGGGCTGTCCCGGTCGCTGCGAGCCAAGGGCGTCGCGACCCAGGTCCTTGCCCCATGCGACGGGCTCCCGCCCGAGCCGTGGGTGACGCCGCTCGGCGACTCGATGCCCTACGCACAGAACGGTTCGCTTGCCCCGGTCGCCCCTGACCCGCCAGCGCAGCTGCGGGTGCTTGGTGCGATTCGTGACGAGCGCTTTGATCTTCTGCATTTGCATGAACCCTTGGCCCCGGGCCCGACGCTGACCGCGGTCACGGTGAAGCCGGTACCCCTGCTCGGAACCTTTCATGCGAGTGGCAACGTTGCGGCCTACCGCTGGCTGCGCCCCCTGCTTCGCAAGCTCACCGCCAAGATCGACGTCAAGACCGCAGTGTCAGCAGAGGCTGCAGGGATGGCGAAGCGTCACCTCGGCGGAGACTACGAAATCTTGTTCAACGGCATCGAGGTCGCTCGCTTCGCCGACGCAAAGCCGATGGAGCTGGCCCCAGGCCGCCCGCCGACGATCCTTTTCCTGGCTCGCCATGAGCCGCGGAAAGGGCTCGACGTTCTGCTCGACGCGTCGCGTCTTTTGCCTCCGGATGTCCGAGTTTGGATCGGAGGAGAAGGCCCGGAGACAGCTCGCCTCAAGCAGCTGCATGAAGACAATCCCCGATTGATGTGGCTCGGTCCGGTCACCGACCAGGAGAAGGCTCGATATCTGAAGTCGGCAGACGTCTTCTGCGTGCCATCGCTGGGCGGCGAAAGCTTTGGCGTGGTGCTTCTCGAGGGCATGGCCGCCGGGACACCCGTTGTCGCCAGTGATCTCGAGGCATACCGGGTCACCTCGGGCGACGGCCACGATGCGGAATTGTTTGCAACCGGCAGCCCCACCGATCTTGCCAAGGCGTTGTTGAGAGTTTTGGAGCATGGTCCCGAGGTGGATGTCAGGGTCGAGTCTGGATTCCAACGAGCCAATCGATACTCGATGGATGCCCTGGCCGAGGTCTACATCGCCCGGTATCAACAGCTGAGTATCCGATAGCGCTCGCCACGGTGTACGCCAAAGTTCGCTTTCGTCCGCCTACCCTCCCCGAAGGCCGAACCATTCTGAGGAGCCGATGCCATGCCTTCTGCAACCAATCAGTCTGCGTCCGGCCCGACGTCGCCTGCAGCACCAAACTCTGACAGGCTTTCGCCGACCGTTGTCGCCGTCGCCATTGGGGCGGTCGTAGGGCTTGTGCTCGCCATCGTTGTTGGTGTGGTGCTGGCGCTCATTGGTCTGCCGTGGTGGCTTGGACCGATCATCGGCTTGATCGCAGGCGCCGCCACGATCTGGTACCTGCTCACCACATCGTTCCGATCGGTGATGGATTCGCTTGGTGCGACCTCGTCTGCCATCGAGCCATGGCCTCGATATGCAAACCTGGCTGATGGTCTTTCGCTCTCGATCGGGGTGACAGATCCTGATCTTCGTGTGATCAACGATCCTGCGCTCAATGCTGTTTCGCTGGCGAAGGGTGACGAAGAAGTCGTCATCGTCACCTCTGGGTTGCTCGAGGCGCTTGATCGCATGCAGCTTGAGGGTGTGATCGCCGAACTGTTGGTTCGGATCAAGAGTGGCGACGCCGAACAGGCAATCATGGCCACCGGGGTGCTTCGGCCGTTGCTGACTGGTCCGTTGCAGGGCCCCCTGGGCGGTCTTGGTGCGAGGTTGCTGGGGCAGATGTTGCCCGAGGATCGAGAGATGACGGCCGATCTGGCCGCCGTTTCGTTCACCCGCTTTCCTCCGGGGCTCGGCGCCGCTCTCAGCACAATTGCTCAGGGTCCCTTCCGCCCCTCATCCGCATCGACAGGCAATGATCACCTCTGGCTCGCACCACCCCTCGACGGTGCAGGCGCCGTGCCCGCACTGCCACTCGCGTGGCGAATCGACACTCTTCTGGAGATCTGATGTCCGCTGCTTCCCGCCGAGCAATCCCGCTTGCTCGACGTCCTCGACGTTTCGTCGTTACGGCTGCCATGGTTGGGTTTGCGCTCGTCGCGGCCGGCTGTTCTGGCGGCGGAGATGAAGAAGGGTCAGGAGACACCACAACGACCGAAGTTGCCGAAGTGACCACGACGGCCGCTGAGGACGAGACCGCTGAAGAGACAACAACGACGGTCGCTGCTGCACCGACTGGCCCGGTCGCCCCGCTCACGGGAGTTGCGGTCGAATCGGCCAGTGCACTGAATCGGCCAGCGTTGGCCGTCAAGATCGATAATCATCCGCGGGCTCGTCCCCAGACCGGCATCGAACAGGCGGACATCGTCTTCGAGGTTCGCGCCGAAGGCGTCACTCGATTCATGGCGGTCTTCCACTCCGCGGCCCCTGAGCCGCTCGGTCCGGTGCGTTCCAGTCGGACGTCGGACTTCTCACTCTTGTCCGGCCTTGACAGGCCGCTCTATGCATCCTCGGGCGGCAACGACTACGTGGCCGCCGGGTTGCGCAACTTGAACATTCAAGAGGTGACGGCCATCAGCCGGACCGAGTACTTCCGTGACGGATCGCGTCCGGCTCCTCACAACCTGTATGTGAACGCTGAAGATCTCTGGGCGCTTGCGGAGGATGACACGCCTCCGGAGGCATGGTTCAGCTATCGGCAGGCGGATGAACCGCTCGTGACTTCGGCCGAACCGATCGAGGGGCCCGTCACGATCACCTACAAGGGCAGTCCGGTCGTCACCCACACCTATGACGAAGATGCCGGCGGTTGGCTCCGCACACAAGATGGCCGCCCGCACACCACGATCACCGGGGATCAACTTGCTCCTGAGAACGTCGTGATCATGACGACGAACTACACGGTGAGTCCCGCTGACACTGCTTCTCCTGAGGTTCAGACTGTCGGATCTGGCCAGCTCTTCGTGCTCACCGCCGGCCACGTGATTCAGGGAACCTGGTCACGGTTGGACGCGGAGTCCAAGCCGGTCTTGCTCGACTCTTCCGGACAAGAGATCCTGCTCATCCCTGGCCGCACCTGGGTACTCATGCCAGATGCAGGCTCCGTAACGCTCCCCGTCGAGTAACACCGCGGCGGCTCACCGCCGGCAGCATCGGAGAAACGGCGGGAGAAATTGGCCTGCGGCTGGCCCCGTGGGAGAAGGCCACTTCTACACTCGCCCGCATGGGAGATACTTCAGCGAACACAGAGCACGCAACCGGTACGGTTCGGGTCAAGCGAGGTTTGGCCGAAATGCTCAAGGGCGGCGTCATCATGGACGTCGTGAATGCCGAGCAGGCGAAGATCGCCGAGGATGCCGGGGCCGTTGCGGTCATGGCCCTCGAGCGGGTTCCGGCTGACATCCGTGTCGACGGCGGCGTGGCCCGTATGTCTGATCCGGAGATGATCGATGGCATCCAAGCCGTTTGCACCATTCCTGTGATGGCGAAGGCCCGTATTGGTCACTTCGTTGAAGCCCAGATTCTTCAGGCGCTCGGAGTCGACTACGTCGATGAGTCCGAGGTGCTGACCCCCGCAGACGAAACCCACCACATCGACAAGTTCGCCTTTGACGTGCCGTTCGTCTGCGGCGCCACCAATCTCGGCGAGGCGCTTCGGCGCATCAGCGAGGGTGCCTGCATGATCCGTTCGAAGGGTGAAGCAGGCACTGGCGACGTCGTGCAGGCTGTGCGTCACCTTCGTTCGATCCTCGGCGACATCAAGAAGATCGGCCAAGCTGACGAGCCGGAGCTGTTCGAGTGGGCCAAGCAGCTTCAGGCCCCGCTTCCGCTCGTGCAGGAGATCGCCGAGACGGGCAAGCTGCCGGTCCCGATGTTCTGTGCCGGTGGCTTGGCCACGCCCGCAGATGCCGCGCTTGCGATGCAGCTCGGTGCGGAGTCTGTCTTTGTCGGATCGGGAATCTTCAAGAGCGACGATCCCGCACCTCGAGCCAAGGCGATTGTCGAGGCGACCACGAACTTCATGGATGCCGATCTGTTGGCCAAGGTGTCCCGAGGACTCGGTGCGCCGATGACCGGCATCAACATGGACGAAGTCAACGTCAAGTTCGAAGACCGCGGCTGGTAGCCGAGGTTGAACTCGAGAATGCTTGGCGTTCTGGCTCTTCAGGGAGCATTCGCTCGTCATGTCGAGGTTCTGCATGGCTGCGGAGTCGACGCCATCGAAGTCCGAACTCCCGAGCAACTCGACTCGGTCGACGCGCTCGTGATCCCAGGCGGTGAGTCCTCGACAATGAGCAAGCTCATCGACTCGAATGGTCTTCGTGGGGCGCTGTCTGAACGACTCGCGGCGGCAATGCCCGCGTTCGGGACGTGCGCAGGCATGATCTTGCTCGCAGACGAGGTACTCGACGGTCGAGCCGACCAGGCATCGTTCGGCGTGATCGATATCGCGGTGCGCCGCAACGGCTACGGCCGGCAGATCGATTCGTTTGAATCCGACCTTCTCATCGACGGAATCGATGGCGGCGAAGCCGTTGATGACTTTCGGGCGGTGTTCATCCGGGCACCGATCGTCGAGCGAGTCGGCAACGGCGTCGAGGTGTTGGCATCAGTCGATGGAACGCCCGTTGTCTGTCGTTCCGGCACAACGCTGGTCTCGTCTTTTCATCCCGAACTGACCAACGACGATCGGCTCCACCGACTCTTCCTCGATCACGTCGCTGGCTGATCGGCTTCGACTCTCCAGCCTCGATCTCCCCAACGATGATCCATGTGATCGACGATCTCGTCGATCACTGGCGTGTTCTCGGGCAGATAGAGCTGGAGTCGATACTGGTCGGCGATCTGGCGGGCAAACGCCTGCACGTCCCCAGCGCCTGACGGGTGGTGGTGGACCGCCGACAACCCGGCGGTCCCGAGGTCGATCTGGCCTTCCTCGACGGCGAGCGCGCTGAGGCCGATGACCGAGCGAAGTGCCTCCCGTATTGCCCCGCACCGAGCTGCCTCATCAAGCCCGTGATAGAACTCGCCTCCTGCTCGCTCCATGTGGTCGAGCTCCAGCGACGCTTGGCCCTGGTAGTTCCAGCCAGCAGCGACTCGCTCAGGATCGCCTCTTCGGTGAGCGAGTTCGCGGGCTTGCAAGAACTCATCCCACGCTTGATGCGGCTGACCGGTTCCCAACAGAGCCAAGCCGCTCTCGATTCTCGCTCGGGCCACGATGCTCATGTCGTTGAGTTCTTGCCCAATTTCGAGCCCCTCAACTGCCCGTTCGAACCCTGGCTGGTGTTGGCCGATCTGTGTGAGGGCGCGGGCAAGAACCAAGAGGCTTTGGGCTCGCTCCTTGGCGGTAAGGGCGAGTGAGAATCCGCTACACCGTTCCAGGTTCTCATGCATGATTTCGATGGCAAGCGGGTGGTCGCCTTCGATGGCGGCAAGGTTGCCCAATTGGCGGCGAATCCCCAGCTCGACCATCGCATCCTCGTCGGTGACGAGATGAGCCTCGCTTTGATGGAGGGCGAGGAGGTCGAGCGCCTCGGCCAGTACCTCGGACCCGCGTTCACTATCCCCGTCTCGAAAGAATGCGATGCGGGCCAGAACTGCGGCGGCTCGGCCGTGTTCGAACACGCTCAGCGAAGGATCTTCGACCAGAAGTTCGAGCCGAGATCGAGCATCGTCGTAGCGGCCTGCGACAACCAAGGTCTCGGCTTGCTCGATGCTTACGCGATGATGCACGGCGACCGAGATCCCCGGTTGTTCCATGGCTCGTTGATACAGGTCTGCGGCCTCGGCGTGAGCACCTTGGGCATTGGCCAAGCTCGCTGCTCGGCGCAGCCAATCGCAGGCTCCTGGTCCGTCTCCAGCTTCTGCGAGATGCCGGGCAATGGGCACCGCCTGCTCATCGGATCGCTCAGGACTCACCGTTGAGAGCCATTCGGCCGAGGCCTTGTGGAGCTCCGGGCGAGCGTCGAGGCTCACCGTTGCGTAGCTGGCCATCCGTGTGAAGTCCTGGGAGAATCCGAACTCACGTCGACCGTCGAAGCGACTCGGAACTCGTTCGAACAGAAATTCTGCCTCGATGAGATCTGCGAGAATTTTGTTCGCTTCGTCGTCGGTCAGCCCGCACATCGATGCAACAAGGTCATGCCAGAAGTACCGACCGACCACGCTTGCTCGACGCAACAACATGTCGTGGCTCGAAGGAAGGTGGTCGAGGCGGCTTTGGAGGACGCCGGTGAGCGTCGTTGGTAAGTTCTCCAGCGAGATCTCACCAGAGCTGACCTGCCAGATCGGGCCCGGCACGATGATGCCGTCATCGATCAGCATTTTGATGAGCTCTTCGATGTGAAACGGACTGCCGTCGGCCCGACCGACAATGGCATCACGCAGCTCCGCTGGCACCTCGGGGCAGAGCCGCAGGATGTCGTCGACGAGCGCCGCGGCATGTTCGTCGCTGAGCGCATTGAGCGAGACGATGTCGTGGCGCGGCGCGAGTGAACTCGTGGTGAGCCACGAGCGACGGGTTGCTCGCATCTCCGGCCGGGCTGAGGCGATGATACGAAGACCGGTTGGACCATCAGCGAGGAGTTCTTCCAACACATCAAGCGATACCGCATCGGCCCAGTGCAGATCCTCGAGGACCAACAGCGTCCTGCGTTCGCTCATCAGGGCCGTCAGCAATTCAAGGAGTTCGCGTCGAGCCGCCAAACTCCGACCCTGGCTGAGATCTGAGATCTCGTGGTTGCTCGGCGTGCCGATTCCCGTGAGCCAGCCGACAGTTTGTGCGGTTCGTCGCCCGACTTCTCCTGCGACCTCGGTGAGCCCCGCAGTCAGCTTCTGGTTCGCCATCACCGGGTCCTCAGACTCGGTGATGGCGAATTGATGGGACAACATCGAACGAATGAGGTGATAGGGGCGGTCTCGAGTGTCCGGCCGGCACCGAGCCTCGAAGGTCACGATGTGGTGGTCATTCGCATCGATCCAGTCGCGGTGTTCCTCGATGAGGCGCGACTTGCCCAGGCCTGGCGCTCCGACCAAAACCGCAATGCCCGTTCCCTCAGATCCCTTGCCGTCATCGGAGCGGAACACGGTTTGGTGCCCGTGTGCCAGAACTGCCATGTGCGGGTCACGGCCAACGAGCGAGGTGTCGATTCCCTCAACCCCTCGACGCCGGATTCGTCCGGTTCCACTCTGCTCTGCGACCACGACGTAGACCGCCACGGGTTGACGGCGTCCTTTGAGCGGAACCTCGCCTCCCTCGACTATTTCGAAGCTGCCGGTGACCTGGTGGAGGGTCTGACGGCTGATCAAGACCTGCCCGGGTTCCGCCAAACTCTCGAGGCGGGCCGCGACATTGACCGTGTCGCCGATTGCGGAGAATTCGTCGTTCGTGCCGAGCAAGCCAATGTGGACCAGGCCGGTGTGGAGGCCGATCGACATCTGGGCCTCGCTTCGAACGTCACCGGCCTTCACCCCTTCGGCCTTGAGATACTCGATTGCTTCGAGTCCTGCGCGTACCGCCTCGATCGCGTCGTCTTCTTCGGACCGTTCACCACCCCAGATCGCCATTACCCCGTCACCCATGTGGGTGATCACTCGACCACGGTGCCGGGTGATGATCGCATCGACCTCATCCCAGAATTCCGACAGCAGACCAAGGACCTGCTCGGGATCGAGCCCTTCGGAGAGCGTGGTGTAGCCCGACAGGTCGGCAAACATGGCCGTGACCTGGCGTCGCCCGGAACGGCCGGTGTCAAGAAATCCGCTGAGTTGGGTGTGGAGCGCGGACAACGTCGTGTCTGCGACGGTGTCACCCAGAGCACCTCGAAATGCCTCAATCACCGAGATCGCGTGTTCGACCTCTTCCCTGCTGTTCGATTTGGTTGGTGACTGACTGTCTGTGCCCTCGGCGGCCATCGGCCAACCACACTAGGGGTCTCCTCTCGAATCTCAGAACATGCTTTCCCACACTGGGGACGGGGCTTCGTTACACTGCCGCCATGTCGGGTCATTCCAAATGGGCAACGATCAAGCACAAGAAGGGCGCGGCTGATGTCAAGCGCGGAAAGCTCTTCGCAAAGCTGATCAAACAGGTCGAAGTTGCCGCCCGCTCCGGCGGTGGTGATCCCGATGCCAACCCGAATCTGCGCACGATGTTTCAGAAGGCCCGAGACAACTCGGTACCTCTCGACACCATTGAGCGAGCGGTCAAACGAGGAACCGGCGAACTCGAGGGCGTCAACTACGAAAACATCACCTACGAGGGCTATGCCCCGGGTGGTGTTGCGCTGCTGATCGATGTCCTGTCCGACAATCGGAATCGATCCGGCTCTGAGATCCGTTCGTTGCTTTCGAAGAACGGTGGATCACTCGCAGAACCTGGCTCGGTGGCCTGGCAATTCGAGCGCAAGGGCGTCGTCAAGGTCTCGAAGGCGGCCGCAGAAGACGACGTCATGATGGTGGGCATCGAGAACGGGGCAGAAGACGTCGAAGACCACGACGAGTTGTGGCAGGTCACCTGCGAGCCGACCGACGTCAACGATCTGCGAACCGCACTCGAGGAAGCCGGTATCGAAGTCCTCGAATCAGACACGACCATGATGCCGACCAACACTGTTCCCATGACTGATGCCACCGACGTGTCCGCCGTGCTGCGCTTGGTCGACATCTTGGATGACCACGATGACGTCCAAGACATCTACTCGAACATCGAACTTGACGACGATGTGATGGCCGGTATCGACCTCGGGTAGGTCTAGATGCCGCTGGCAACGCCCAGCAGGCGTGAGCGGGTCACGGATCGAACGCCACGAGACAAACTGAAGATGGCGATCATCCAGGCCACGCCGCCGAGAACGAGGGGCACCCAACCGGCGCCGAACAAGACGCCGGTGGCTTGGCTGTAAGCGATCATGATGAGGGGGAGGCTGACGAGTCCGGAGGCCTGCTGCGCAGCAGCCGTTGACTTGACGCGGGCCGACAGCCGAAGCACGAGCGACAAGCAAATTGCCAAGAACGGTGGCAGGACCCACAAGATCATGATCCACCACTGAGCGGTCGGGAAGAACCAGCCGCCAACTTCTGGACCAACGGTGACGTTGACGATGATCGAGTACAACCCGAAACCTACGGCAGTCGTGACGTAGCCAGGTATGAGGCTGGCGATCAGTTTGCCCATGTAGATCTCGCGAGCTCCAGCGGGGGAGTGAGCCAGGAACTCTCCGGTTCCTCGCTCTCGCTCGCCGACGATGGTTGCCGCTCCGACTGCGGTCGAAATGGTGAGTGGAACGATGACCGCCACGGGGGCAAAGAGGAAGACCGCCAGGGCATACCCCGTCTGCCCTTCGGGACTTTCGCCTCGGAGCTGGGACTGAGCGGACTCGGGAAGTACTTCGAGCGTCTCGGAGACACGAGCCACAACCTCGACGTCGCCGATCTTGGTGATCGTGAAGAGGAGGATGGCAGGGATGATCACGAAGAAGAACGATCCGAGCAGCGTCATGGGGACCCAGAAGTCCTTGGCCTGAATCAGCTGCTTCAGATCGGTGCGGGCCACGGTAAGTGTGCGGCCCCAGTTCATCGGGGCGGTTTCGCGGGCATCGCGTTTGCGGCCGGAGT
This sequence comes from uncultured Acidimicrobiales bacterium, assembly GCA_937930695.1. Classification (GTDB taxonomy): domain Bacteria; phylum Actinomycetota; class Acidimicrobiia; order Acidimicrobiales; family SZUA-35; genus CALEWY01. The sequence goes on from CALHCB010000102.1 coordinate 31,058, forward strand.
CGTGCGCGTGGCGGGCTTTGGGAGTGCGTGTCTTCGCCATGTCAGTTCCGTCCTGGTGCGCCAGAGGTGGTCAGTTCGCGTGAAGGACGTCCTGTCGATCCACCCGGTGGTGGAATCTCGTCTCCCGATGAACCTTGTTCTCTCCGTACTGCGAAGTACAGGTCCTCGAGCGTCGGGTTGAACGGCACGACGCTCGTCACTCGGACGCCACGGTTTGTCAGCGACGCCAGCAGTTCTGGAACACGATCGAGGGTGTCGACTTCGAGGCGAGCGGAGTCGTTTGCCCGTTCAAGGGCTTCCACACCAGCTTCTTGTCCGAGGAGATCGAGATCGGCGCCGTTGGTGGCGCTGATGTGCACCACGGGTGTCGGCCAGTAGCGCTTCGAGAGTTCGCCGGGTTGACCCGAGAGCAAGCTTGTTCCGTGCTGCATGACGACGACTTCGTCCGCCAGACCTTCTGCCTCGAGGAGGAGGTGCGTGCACATGAGAACGGTGCGGCCATCGCCGGTCATGTCGCGAATCAGCTCGAGCACGGCGACCGCCGATTCAGGATCGAGGCCCGATGTTGGTTCGTCGAGGAGCAAGAGCTCGGGGTCATGGAGGATCGACCGGGCAAGGGCCAATCGAGTTTTCATGCCGGTTGAGTAGCCACCGACCTGATGATCCAGTGCAGCATCGATCCCAAAGACCTGTGCAGCCTCTCGAATTCGGTCGTTCGCTGCATCGCGCCGACCGAGCCCGTAGAGCTCTGCGGCATAGCGCAGGTTGTCCCAACCCGAGAGCCGGTCGTACAAAGAGGGTTTGGCGGAGACCACGCCACATCGACGTCGAACGTCCTCGCCATCGGCTGTTGCCGGATCAAGACCAAAGACCCGTGCGGTCCCTTCGTCGGGTGCCAACGCTCCGGTGATCATCCTGATTGCCGTGGTCTTGCCCGCACCATTGGGGCCGAGAAGGACGGTGATGGAGCCCTTCGGCACCTCGATGGTCAGGTTGGTAAGAGCTTGGACATCTCCAAACCAGCGACTTACGCCGGCGACATCCACAATGAGTTCGCGATCCACCCCTCGGTTATCGGGTCAGAAAACCCAACCCTGTAGTCAAGAACCCGAAGCGGTCACGCCGAGGCGCTACCGTCGTACAGGTGTTCGTTCTCGGAATTGACCCCGGCCTGTCCCGGTGTGGGTATGCGGTGCTCGAGCCCGGCCGGCGCGGTCGTTGCCGCCCAGTGGCCATCGGCGTGATCCGGACAGAGCCCTCCCGCCCGCTTCCTGAGCGTCTCGTCGAGGTCCGAGACGAGATCCGGAGCTTGCTCGACGAGTTCGATCCTGGCGTCGTGGCGGTCGAACGGATCTTCTTTCAGAACAACGTACGAACCGCGGTATCGGTCGCCCAGGTAATCGGGGTGGTGATTGCCGAGAGCGCAGGACGCGGCGCTCACGTCGCTGACTACTCTCCGTCCCAGATCAAGGCAGCGGTGACCGGCGATGGCCGGGCAGACAAACAACAGGTGCAAACAATGGTGCAAACCCTGCTCGGCCTCTCGGCCGCGCCAAAACCAGCAGACGCTGCCGACGCGGCAGCGGTCGCGCTGTGTCACGTGGCCCACGACCCCCGGGCTACCGCGGGATCGCGCGACGCATCCTCAGGCGGAGCAGTACGCGTCTCGCGGCTCGGAGCCCTTCGATGATCGGTTCATTGCGGGGAACGGTCATTGACCGCGACCCAGCATTCGACAAGGGGCACAGCGAGATCCTTGTCGAGTGCAGTGGGGTCGGCTATCGCACGACGGTCACCACCTCGACGCTCGGATCGGTGTCGCTCGATGCCGAGATCTTCCTGTTCATCCATCATCACCATTGGGAAGCAGATCAGAAGCTCTACGGATTCCTGACCAGAGATGAGCGCAACGCGTTCGAAGGACTGCTCGGCGCCCACAAGGTCGGCCCGGCACTGGCCCTGGCGATTCTCAGCACCTATCCGCCGGCGCGTTTGGCTCGGGTGTTGGCCGATGACGATCTTGATGCGTTGTGTGACGTGCCGGGCGTCGGGAAAAAGACCGCCCAACGATTGCTTGTGGATCTCAAGTCGACGCTGGTGCTTCCCGTGCTCGATACCGCTGATGGCGACCCAATCGATCTCACCGAAGCATCGGTTCGATCCGCCGCGTTGAGCGATGTTCGAGCCGCGCTCGTTGCGCTCGGATATGGAACCGACGACATCAAGTCGGCGGTTGCGGCACTCGACCCGGCCGACATCGAGGCCGCGGGGAGCGAGTCAGGTGGCTTGCTGAAGAAGGCATTGCGGGCGTTGGCGGCCGGGGCCTGACATGCCCCGCGATGAGTGGGTAGCTCCCGAGCCAGTAGCCGAAGAGCAGCAAGGTGAGGTCCTCGATGAAGCCGGTCTTCGCCCTCGATCCCTCGAGGACTTCGTCGGTCAGCGAGAGCTGAAAGATCGTCTCGGAATCATGCTCGACGCGGCAAGCGCTCGAAACCAAGCAGCAGATCACCTCCTGTTCGCGGGACCTCCTGGGCTGGGAAAGACAACACTCGCAGCCATCGTGGCGGCGGAATTGGGGGCGCAGATGTATCCAACATCTGGTCCCGCGATCGAGAAGCCTGGTGATCTCGCCTCGATCCTGTCCAGCTTGGAGCGCGGCGATGTGCTCTTCATCGATGAGATTCATCGCCTACCCCGAATCGTTGAAGAGGTGCTCTATCCGGCCATGGAGGACCTGCAGATCGATGTGATCATTGGCACCGGGCCCGCCGCACGATCGATTCGCTTTGATCTCGAACCGTTCACGCTCGTTGGCGCCACCACACGCATGGGTCTCATCACCGGACCGTTGCGTGATCGATTCGGCTTCAACTTTCGGCTCGAGTTCTACGGCGCAGACGATCTCGAACTCATCGTGACCCGGGCGGCCGCAATCCTCGGCGTCGAAATCTCAAAGTCGGGTGCTGGTGAGATTGCCAGGCGAAGCCGAGGAACGCCCCGTATTGCCAACAGGCTGCTTCGTCGGGTGCAAGACTTCGCCGAGGTGAGGGGCGACGGCACCATCAACCAACAAACCGCGGCCGATGGCCTTGCGCTTTTCGGAATCGATGAACTCGGCCTGGACATGGTCGACCGCCGGTTGCTGGAGAACCTGTGCGGGAACTTCAGCGGAGGGCCGGTTGGCCTCAAGACGCTTGCGATCAGCGTTGCCGAACCGACCGAGACCGTCGAAGATGTGATCGAGCCGTTCCTGATTCAGCAAGGTTTGCTGCTGCGCACTTCTCAAGGTCGAGTGGCGACGCCAGCTGCTTGGCGTCACGTGGGTCTGCAGCCGCCAGATGATGCGCCGGACGGTCCAGAGTCTTCGGTGTTCAGTTAGCGCAGCTGTTCGTGCCTGATTTCTCAACTGACGAATTCGACTACGAGCTCCCTGAGGCGTTAATCGGCCAGGTTCCGACTGAACCGCGAGACGCAGCTCGGCTCCTCGATGCCCGCGACGCAGCACCGGTTCACCGACATGTTCGGGATCTACCCGACCTTCTGCAACCAGGCGATCTTCTCGTGGTGAACGACACCAAGGTGTTGCCCGCACGCTTCCATCTCGTAAAGCCAACCGGGGGAGCTGTTGAGGTTCTGTTGCTCGAACCGACCGGTCGCCATCTCGAGTGGCGGGCTTTGGTGAAGCCCGGCAAGCGGCTGCATGTCGGGACCACACTCTCGACACCACCGACTGCAAATCGATCGAGCCGCGATGTGCTGACGATCGTCGACCAGCTCGACGATGGCAGACGAGTGGTCGAGTTGATCGACCACGAGGTTCTGGACGAGTTGGGAACCGTTCCTCTCCCGCCGTACATCACCGCACCGCTCGGTGATCCCGACCGCTATCAGACGGTGTACGCCCAGGAGCCAGGCTCGGTCGCTGCCCCGACTGCCGGTCTCCACCTCACCGATACTGTCCTGGACCGCCTGGCGGAACGAGGTGTCGGTCTGGCCCGAGTTGAGCTGCGCGTCGGCCTCGGAACGTTCCGCCCGATCACGACTGATTCAGTGCTTGACCACGACATGCACGCGGAGCGCTATCGCATCGAGCCTGCTGTTTGGGATCAGATTCGCAGCGCCAAGCGGGTCATCGCGGTCGGCACAACGACGGTACGAACCCTGGAGTCAGCGGCAAGCACGGGGCAACTCGAGGGAGAGACTCGGCTGTTCATCCATCGGGGATTCGATTGGAAAGTGGTCGATCTCTTAATGACGAACTTTCACGTCCCTCGGTCGTCGTTGTTGGTGATGATCGACGCGTTCGTGGGACCGCGCTGGCGTCAGCTGTACGAGGATGCGGTCCACGAGCAGTATCGGTTCCTGAGTTTCGGCGACGCCATGTTGCTCCAGCGCATGCCGAACGAGGCGAGCGAAGGCTTCGGGCACGCGCCCTGAGGCGGATTTTCGTCGGCCGCTGATTGAATCGGGGCATGGCGTTGCGGATTGAAGTAGCTCATACGGACGGTGCCGCGAGAACGGGGAGAATCGTCACGGATCGAGGCGAGATACCCACGCCCGTCTTCATGCCCGTCGGAACCAGGGCTGCGGTCAAGACGCTCGACACCGAAGACCTCGAACGGCTCGGGCCGCCGATCGTGCTCGGCAACACCTATCACCTCATGGAACGACCCGGTGCCGACCTGATCGAGCGAATGGGCGGTCTTCATCAGTTCATGAACTGGTCTGGTCATCTGCTCACGGATTCGGGTGGCTATCAGATCTTCTCCTTGGAGCCCAAGGTGTCTGAGGAGTCAGCCATCTTCAAGTCCGTCTACGACGGTTCGGCCGTGGAACTCTCGCCGGAACGATCGGTGCATGTGCAACAACAGCTGGGGGCAGACATCGCGATGGTCCTGGATGTGTGCCCGCCGCTCCCGTCGGAACGTCAGGTGCAAGTTGATGCATTGGAGCGAACACTGCGGTGGGCCGAGCGATCCAAGGCCGCCCACACACGGACGGACCAGGCGCAATTCGGCATCGTGCAGGGCGGCATTGATCTAGAGCTTCGAACAGACTCCGCCCGACGTACGGTCGAGATCGGATTCGATGGCTATGCCATCGGAGGTCTCTCCGTCGGTGAAGACCGGACAGAGATGATTCCGGCCCTCGCAGCAGCCACGGCGGAATTGCCTGCGGACAAGCCTCGGTACTTCATGGGCCTCGGTGATCCGGTTGGATTGGTCGAAGCGGTGGCGAACGGTGTCGACATGTTCGACTGTGTCTTGCCGACGCGCCTTGCCCGACATGGGACCGCATTGACCTCTGAGGGACGTCTCAACCTTCGGAACCTGAAATTTGCCGAGGATGACGGGCCAATCGATCCATCGTTCGACCATCCGTGGTCGAATCGATACTCGCGGGCCTACATCCGGCACCTGCTGGTGACCAACGAGTCCACGGCAGGGCGAATCATCACGCTGCACAACTTGGCATGGCTCAGTGATCTGACTGCACAAATGCGGGCGGCAATCGTCGATGGAACGTTCCAGGACCTACGCACGAAGATTCTTGACGTCTGGGCTCGTTGACAACGAGTTGGGCCGTGCTCGGCCAAATCGACCTTGATTCCGCTGCGTGTCACCGAAAATGGCAGGTGAACCGCTAGCGTTCGGCCGCTGGAGGTTCCCGTGCAACTCTTGATCATCTATGGCGTCATCCTCGTCGGTCTGATCTTCTTCTACATTCTTCCGCAGCGCCGCAAGGCAGCTGAGAGCGCCGCGATGCTCGCTGCGATCGAAGAGGGCGACGAAGTATTCATGACCTCGGGCATCTATGGCTTCGTGTCCGCCGTTGACAGCGACACGCTTTGGGTCGAGGTGGCTCCGAACATCGACATCAAGGTCGCCCGGTCGGCCATCCAAGGCAAGATCGCGCCTCCTGGCGCTGCTGACGCCGACGACGAGGATTGATCGTGGCCAAGGCCCAAGGAGTTCCATCGAGCTACCTGTGGTCAGCCCTTGGGCTGGTTGCAGCAGCAATTCTCGGCATGGTCTACACGATCGTGTCTGGCAATGAACCGCTTCTCGGGCTTGACCTGCAGGGCGGTGTGTCCGTGGTGTATCAGCCCACCGAAGACGCCGACGAAGAGTCGCTCGAACAGACGGTGGAGATCATCCGCAATCGTGTCGATGGTCTTGGCGTTGCCGAACCAGAGATTTCCCGACAGGGCGACACCATTGTCGTGGACCTGCCTGGAGTTGAAGAACAGCAGCGAGCCCTGGAGCTCGTGGGTGACACCGCCGAACTGAGATTCCGGCCCGTGTTGCTCGATCCGTCCTCGATGGCCCAGCTTGCGCTCGTCGGCGACAGCGAATTCGACCCGGAACTCGACACGAGTGCCGTCACTCCTGGTGACGATGGCGAGCCTGTTGATGGTGAGCCTGCTGACGAAGTCGACGAGTCAGAGTCCGATGAAGACGAAGAACAGGGTCTTCGCCCGCTGCGCGGGCGCCAGACCGATGACGAACCTGTCGATGACGAGCCGGCTGATGCTGATGGCGCACCAGCACCCGAAGACGAGCCAGCTGAGGACGAACCCGCCGAGGATGACGCCGATGCGCCCCCCGTCGCGGTTGAGTCTCCCTCGACGGTGTCCGCGGTCGCGCAGAACGTCGAGGACGTGTGTGTCGGGGCGACCGAGCCGACCGACCCAGAGCTCGACAATGCCGAGGACTATGTCGTGCTCGCCGGTTCTGAAGGAGGCCTGTACTGCCTCGGACCATCGCT
>CALHCB010000103.1 GCA_937930695.1 uncultured Acidimicrobiales bacterium
GCAATCGACCCAAACGACCTAGTTGAAGTGCCAGTCCACCACCAACGAAGGGCCCGATGGCGAGAAGGGTGAAGACCGGGAGCAGGCTGGCGATTTCCAACTTCGAGGCCTTTCCACTGCCGGACGAGGAGCATTCCTTCGTAAGCAAGTGATTCCATTCGTATCGGTATCGTCGACTCGTGCCCCGCACTCGTCGCACGACAACGACTCACCACGGCCTGCTCGGCACAGTCATCGACTTGACTCTGGATGGCAATCGCGGCGCCAGAGCAAGAGCGCAACGATCAGTGGTCGCCGAAATCGAGCGGCTCGAACAGGTCTTTTCCGTGTTCGTTCCAACGAGCGACATCAACAAGTGGCGAACCGGTGAGCATCAGGTGCCCAGCCTAGATCTCCAAACGGGCCTCGAACTGAGCCTGGCATGGCAACTGCGAACTGGCGGACTCTTCAACGTCGATACCGGTGCTCTCACAGAACGTTGGGCCCGAGCCGCCTCTCGTGATGAGGGTCCGACTCGAGCCGAGATGTCTCTCCTCGCAGACTCGACGTCGGCGCCACCATTCGAAGTGATGGACGGAAGGCTCCGACGCAGTCGATCCTGTGAGTTCATCGACCTGAACGGTGTCGCCAAAGGCCACATCGTCGATCAAGCAGTGACCCGAGCGTTCGCGGACACCAACTGTTCTTCGATCTTCCTCGGAGCGGGAGGAGACGGTCGACACTTCGGGGCCGGGAGCGTCCGAATAGGTATCGAAGATCCTCAACGTCCGTACGACAACGCGGTTCCGATCGACAGTGTGAGAATCGCGAACGAGGCAATCGCCACCAGCGGCTCGTCCAGACGCAGTCACATCATCGCTGGTGAGCGCTTCAGTCAGATCATCGATCCGCGATCGGGTTGGCCCGTCGAGCATGCCCAGGCAGCGACGGCCATCGCGCCAACCGCAGCGGCCGCCGACGTGCTCGCCACCGCGCTGACGATCGCCACGCCCGCAGTCGGACTGGAGTTGGTGTCGGGCATCGAGCGTACGGCCTGCCGAATCGTCGATGCCTCAGGAGAAGTTCACATGAGCCCGAGCTGGTTCCTCAAACGAGCGTGATCCACATGAGCAATAGCGACACCGCCGACCCGATGACGACGAGCGAAAGCGCAAGTCGGCGACGCTTGCGAAAGAACAATTGAATGCCTAGACCGGTGGCAGCTACAACTACGAGGAAACCAGCGGAAACATCGATCACCCATCCCCAACTCGAGTTGGTGTCGCGACCTTTGTGAAGATCGTTCATGATCGCCACAAACCCGTACTGATCGATCGTCAGTTCATAGACACCGGACGAAGTGTCGAAACTGACATCGGCCTTGTAACCCGGTCCGGCGTAGAAGATCGTGCCGATTGACCCGTCGGCATCGAAGTCGTCAACGTTGCCCTTCACTCCATGCTCGGTGCGAAGAAACTCGCTCACGGTCAGAAACTCGACCGACCCACCGTCGTTGAATTCAGGTGGCAGCGTCCCCTCGTGCGTTGTCCGCACGAGGTCATCACCAAAGGTCCACGACGGGTGGTTGAGCGTGACCCCGGTAATACCGAAAAACAGCACGATCAGCAGACTGATCATCGACGTGTACACGTGAAGCCAGCGGAACCAGTACTGCGACCGCTTCTTCCAAGTTGCGGGAGGTCGGGGCAGGGTCGAGGGAAGCTCGACTTCGATGTCAGATTTGATAGTCGATTGAGGCATCAGTCAGCTCGCCATTGTCCGGCAGCGCTCGGACAAGCGCGGATCCATCAAACGTCACGAGTTCTCGGATCAGCTCATATGGGCCGTGTTCTCGGGCTGCTTCGATGCACACAAAGTAGTCGCCAATAGAGACCGGCTGATCGAGGCTGTCTGTCCCGTCCCACACCACCTCGTAGGCCCCCGCAACTCGGGTTGCCGAGGACAGGGCATCGATGGTGTCTGACCCACCGGCTGCGATCCGCCCCTGGTCTGCGGAGTACCACTCCTTCAGATCGCGCAGCCAACGTGGTCCCTTTTCTGACTGCTGATACCAAACCGCGAGCGTGTCGACAAGCGTCCCCGACGCGTCCTCGATCCAGACGGCGACGTACGGATTGAGAATCCGGCCGCCACCTTCCGGGGTAAACGAGAACGCGACGACGAGCTCACCTTCGAGGACTCCTTCTTTGGGGGCTTGAACCGATGGGCCTGGACTCGTCGTCTGATTGACCGATGTCTCCGAGGTCGCGACCCCAGACGTCGTTTGATCAGAAGGCGAAGTTGTGGGCACGGTTTCTGCCGTCGCGCCCGCAAAAGCGTCATCGTCACCAGTGCCACAGCCGATCAGGAACACACCCGCGACGCCAGCCGAGCCGCTAAGGAACGATCGACGACTCACGGCGGCGTATCGAGACCGACCGCGTGCTGGTCTACCTCTGGAGGGGATTGGCTTCACCCCACAACTCTAAGAATGCAATGTAAAGAGAATGTGATGAGACAGGAAGCTCCTGCCACCTGCCTATTTCATCACGGTGTATTCGGCTCAATCAGCGGCGGATCGAACGCGGTGATCGCGGGGAGGTCACCCTCGAACTTTTGGACTTCGACCAGGCAGGTGTGAGCCGTTGGCCCTTGCGCCAACTTTGAGGTGCCTTTGTCGCGGGTCACCACATTCGGGTTGCCGTGCTTGCACTCACCTGAGGGGTCCGGGTCGAACCAGGCACCGGTGGCCAATTGCGCAACCTGAGGCCGCACGACGTCATCAACGATCGCGGCGCACAAGCAGCTTCCCCGCTCATTGAAAACGCGGACGATGTCCCCCGACTCGATACCACGAGCCGCAGCATCGTTGGGGTGCAAGGTGATGGGCTCTCGACCGCTGATCTTGGCGGCGCGGCTCACGCTGCCGTGATCAAGCTGGCTGTGGAGCTTCGTGGTCGGCTGGTTCGAGATGAGATGCAGGCGGGTCCCGACGTCGGTTTGCCCCAGCCACTCCCCCGGTTCATACCAGGTTGGGTGTCCGCCACAATCGTCATAACCGAAGCTGGCAATCGTCTCGGAGAAGATCTCGATCTTGCCACTCGGCGTCTTGAGCGGCGTCTGTTGTGGATCGGCCCGGAATCGCTCGAGGACCGTCGGCTCGGCCATCGGTGTCTTGGCTTCAAACCAACGATCTCGTTCGAGATCGGCGAGAGACGGAAGATCGATGTCATTGGCGGCACAGATCCGTCGGCTCTCCTCGTAGATCCACTCGAGCCACTCCCGTTCGCTACGGCCTTGGGTGAAGTCGTCCGCCACCCCAAGGTGTTCAGCCAACCCGCGAAAGATTTCGTGGTCGCTTCTACTCTGGCCGACCGAATCAATGACCTTGTCCATCTTGACGACGAACGGATCGAGACCCGCCATCGCAATGTCCTCACGTTCCAGAGAAGTGTTGACTGGCAACACAATGTCGGCGTGCTTGGTTTGTGCGTTCCAGCACCAGTCATTGACGATGATGGTGTCTGGCCGCCGCCATGCCTCGAGCATTCGGTTGAGATCTTGATGATGGTGAAATGGATTCCCGCCTGCCCACCACACGATGCGGGCATCGGGATAGGTGTAGCGCTGGCCGTCGTAGTCGAATGATTCACCAGGATTGAGCAACATGTCGCTGATTCGAGCCACGGGGATGAAGGACTTCACCGGGTTCGGGCCTTGCGGCATCGCCATGACCGGCAGACGGGCATACCGATTGCCTACCGAATTCATGGCACTAAATCCGAAGGCCAATCCTCGGCCTGGCTGGCCGATCTGACCCAGCATCGACGCCAGGGCAATGGCGGCCCAGAACGGTTGCTCGCCGTGGTCCTGTCGCGTCATGGACCAACTGGTCGAGATCATCGTGTTCGACGTGGCCATCCGGCGGGCGAGATTCCGAATGGTCTCCACGTCGAGTTCGCTGATCTCGGCTGCCCACTCCGCAGACTTCTCGACACCGTCCGTCTCGCCGCGGAGGTAGGCCTCGAAACGTGCGAAGCCTTCGGTGAACTTCTCGAGGAACGCCCTGTCTTCGAGACCCTCAACCAACAACGTATGAGCCAGCCCGAGAAGAATCGCGGTGTCAGTCGACGGTCGGGCAGCCAGCCACTCCGCGTTGGCCTCCGTGAGGACGTCGGAGCGCAACGGCGAGATGTTGACGAACGAGACCCCAGCATCTGCCGCGGCCAACACATTGTCTCGCTGGACGTGGTTTCCCACGCCACCCTGACTGATCTGTCCGTTCTTGATGGGCACCCCACCGAAGGCAACAAGCAGGTCACATTCTTGAATGACGTCGTCCCAATTTCCTTCTGAGTAGACGAATGCTCGAAAGCCACCAAGCACGTGCGGCACAAGAACCTCACCGGCAGCGAAGCTGTAGGTGTTGACCGATTGGGTGTGCCCGCCAATGCAGTTCAGGAACCGTCGCAATTGACTCTGGGCGTGATGGAAGCGACCTGCACTGGCCCAGCCGTAGGACCCAGCGAAGATCGACTCATTGCCGAACTCGGTCCGGACCCGATTGAGTTCCGTCGCCACCAGGTCGTTTGCCGTCTCCCAGTCGACGGCGACGAACGGGTCGCGTCCGCGCCGCTCCGGCGCTGCCCCCGGCCCTGTTTCCAACCAGCTCTTGCGGACCATGGGTTGCGTGATTCGACTCGGTCCCTCGACCACATCGACGATGCCTTTGCCGATCGGCGAAGGATCAGTGTCGTGCTCGAACGGATGAAGCGCCGTAATCGAGCCCTCGCGCTGCTCCACCCGATAGGTGCCCCAGTGCGTACTGGTTAATGGCAAGTCGGACATTCCGAGAGTTTCCTACACTCCGGCAATGCCGTCGAACTCCTTTTCCATCGTCGAAACAATCGACCAGCTGGACGCGTTGTACGGGCAGCCACCCGAGGGGTCGCTTCTCAAGGAGATCGATCACCTCAGCGATGAGTACCGGCGATGGCTTGAAGCCGCGCCGTTCGTCGCACTGGCCACGATCGGCCCAGAGGGCATGGACTGCACGCCCCGCGGTGATCGAGATCAAGCAGTGTTCGTTGACAACGAACGCACGCTTCATCTGCCCGACCGCCGAGGCAACAATCGGCTCGACAGTCTGCGGAACATCGTGCGCGACGGCCGGGTGGGGTTGCTGTTCCTACTTCCCGGGGTGAGCGAGTGTCTCCGTGTGAACGGCACCGCTGTCGTGACCACCGATGTTGGCCTTCGTTCCCGCTACGCCGTGGAAGGGAAAGAGCCAGCGACCGTCATCGTCATTTCGGTACAAACCGTCTACTTCCAGTGCGCTCGGGCCATCAAGCGCAGCGCACTCTGGGACCCCGCCACCCGCACCGATCCTGGGCTGGTCCCGACCGCCGGCCAGATGACCAAAGGTGCCCGAGCGTCAGATTTCGATGCGGAGAGCTATGACGCAGCCCTCCAAGACCGCCAAGCAAGCTCGCTCTACTAGTGACCAGATGCCCGCTCACCACGGGCCGAGATCAGACGATCGAGATCAAGCCACGTGTCGTCGAGCCAGCCGATCAGGGCGGCAGGTTCCGTGGGAATCGATGCTCGGGCGATCCGGCGGGCATAGATCCGGACGGGCTCACGAACCGGCACAGCATCAAGCAGGTCGGCCACGCCAGCGAACTCCTCAAGGCCGGAATGGTCGAATACTACGACGTCTGCTTCTGGCAGCGCGTCGAGCAGGGCCAGCACGCCACCCGGGCGGGGAGCTAACAGGTTACGAAGCGGCGCCAAACGAGCTCCTCGATCCGGGTCCTTCTCGACCAGACGAGCAAGGCCACGGTCGCGCACCGACTCACTGAACAATCGACCTTCAGGGAAGATCACGAACGCCGTGCCGTGAGGGGCTCCCGATGTCATCTGCCGAACCTGAGCGATCGCGCTCGGCCCGTCGTCTCGGGGAATGAAGACCGACCCGAGCCGTCCATAGATCAGATCGAAACCAGGATCGGCCAACATCTCGGCCATCACGACACCTCGCACGTGCCGACCGTCTTGTTGCAAGACCAACGATGGCAGCGAGGCATCGAACAAACTGACATGCCGCGACAGCACGATCACCGAATCCTGCGGGGTTCCACCTGAGACGGCAGCAAGTGCCACCTCGCTCTCCTCATCGATCTCGATACGAAGGCCGAGCAACCGATCGGCTCGCCGCTGCAACATCTCTAGTGACCACCATTGGAGGCGCTCGTGGCGGGCAATCGAGCCCGCCGAAGTCAAACGGCGACCGAAGCCCGCCGCAATCCACAAGATCGGTGCCAGAACGATCTCGACAGAATCGTTGATCAGATATTGCAACGCGAAGAGGTAGACCCGCAGCGTCGGAAGGCGAAGACGCCCCCGAACGAGATCACCGACGATGGCAACAATTGCGAGAAGCGGAAATGCGAGGAGACCAGCTGCGGTCACAGCAAGCATCGCCGGCACAGAAACGAGCCGCCGCTGTAGTTGCTGACCCCGGGTCTCGCTCACGTCGCAACAAACCGAACAGCGGTCCGCCACATTCCCCCGAGTGGGATATCGCTACTCCCCGTGAAACTCGGCTGGCCGCTTCTCCAGATAGCTCGCCAGACCTTCCCGGAAGTCCTTTGTCGCAAAGAGCGGCAGCAACGCCAGGTACTGACGCTGCACGTGATCTTCAAGGTTCTCCGTCATCGCGTGACGCATCATCCGCTTTGAAGCCCGGATCGCAAGCGGCGCGTTGTTGGCGATTTCGGAGGCCATCGCGAGCGCAACCTCGAGGGTCTCATCCGCGCCGGTCACCTGGCTGACCAGTCCCAACTCAAGCGCCTCATCGGCGGTGAGAGTCCGAGCAGTGAAAAGCAGCTCGGCAGCCTTGGACCATCCCAAGATTCGCGGCAGCAGCCACGTGCCTCCGCTCTCGGGGACCAGGCCGCGCGCGGTGTAGGCCGCAGACAGCTTCGCCTTCTGCGACGCGATGCGTATATCGCAGCCAAGAGCAAGGTCCAGGCCGTAACCGGCGGCTCCACCGTTCAGCGCCGCAATCGTCGGGGTGTCGATCTTGTGGAGGACGACTGGTGGGGCATCCCGGAGGTTGAATTCGCCGGTCGGACGGCTCATGGAATCTCCGCCGATTCCTTCGCCGGAAACGGCCGCCGCAATGTCGAGTCCAGCACACCAGGCCCGACCAGCGCCTGTGAGCACGATGGCTCGAACGTTCTCGTCTGCATCCGCTTCGAGCAGAAGCACCGAGAGCTGATTCAGCATCGGCACGGTGATCGTGTTCATCCGATCAGGACGGTTGAACGTGATGATCCCGATGTGGTCACGGACTTCGTAGAGCAATTCCTCAGCCATTGATGGAGGCTACTTCGGCTCGCCGACTCGGGTGGAAGTGATCGACAGCAAGGGCTGCAATGAAGATGCCGAGGACAAGCAATCGACCGTTGCTTCCAGCTCTCCCGCAAGGCCGACACCAAGGACCGGATCGGCGAACTGGTGGAACTTGGCGCGAATCTCCTCGTCACCGAGATGATCCTCCGGATCACCTCTCGGCTCGGTGTCTCGAGAGGAGACGACTCGCCCGTCCGTGGTGGTGATCGACACCCGAGCAAAGCGATGAGCAGGGAAGGCATCGTTGTGACTCGGGTCCTCGCTCAGCGTCACCCGGGATGCCAAGTCCAACACATCGAGATCAGTCAGGCCGTCCCCTGTGATCTCCTCCGGACCGAGTCGGCCGTTTATGACCGCCGCCGCAACGGGGAACGGAAGGCTGTATTGGGCCTGCTCGGTCGTTGACGGATGCGCCGTAGCCAGCCGCGCTGCTTCGTGAAATGTGGCCACTCGAATCGACGCGACGCCACCACCAGTGAGGTCGTGATCGCGACAGAGCTGAAGCGCCGCCTCGACCGCCGGCTGAGCCCAGCGGCAGACCGGCTGTGGCTTGAAGTACTGCTCGTGAATGAGCCACCGCGAGCCAAGGTCAGCCCACACCTCGTCGACCACGGGGTCGTTGACCGTGACGGCTGGTGCCCCGGTAAAGCCACTTTCGGCGAGAAATGCCGCTGAGATGCCCGCCATCGCACCCCAACCCGAACCATCTTTGAGCATCGTCGGATGATCGATGACCCGCATCATCTGGCTTCGCGGACCGTGATATTCGGCGATTCCCATCGCTTCGAACGTCGTGGCCTGATCAAGACCAAGCAGGCGGGCTCCGAGAGCGGCCGCTCCGACAGCACCCCAAGCACCCGACGTGTGGTAGTCCGACGCGGTTGCGTGCAGAGCGATTCCGGCCCGAGTCGCGACCTCGTACCCGACAACGAGCGAGGCCAGAAACTGGCGGGGTTCATCAAGCTCGAGAGCTGCGGTGAGGGCGAGGAGAGCTGGTAGCTGGTGACAACCTGAGTGGCCTTTGGTCAGCTTGTTCCCATCATGGGCGTCGATGGCGTCGATCGTCATGCCGCCAGCCAACGCCGCACCCGCAGGGCTCGCGACTCGTCCGTCGAACAAGACCGGAGCCGACCGAGTCCGACCCGACACATCGACCCCAGGTCCGAAGTTGGCCACGGCGTGATCACAGATGATGCGGGACAACGCCGTGGTGCGCCCCGCAGCCGCCACACCAAGCAGATCGAGCAAGCAGCGCTGACTGAACGCGATCACGTCGTCGGGAAGATCTTCGAACGCGGTGTCGTGTACGAAATTGATGACATCAGCGGGAACTCGGTTCGAAGTCCGGCGTATCGTCACGGCTGTCTCCTCACGAGCGGTTCGTCATCTCAAGGTTCGCCATCGCCGATTTCTTCCTTGCGGATGGCAATGAACTCATCCAGCTCGTCTCGAATCGCGTCATCGAGCGTGGGCTGCTCGTAGTCATCCAGCGCGGTTTGCCAGACCGCCGTCGCCCTCTGAGTCGCGTTCAGTGAGCCGGCATCGGTCCATGCCCCGTGGTTTTGCCAGTCGGAGATCATCGGTGCGTAGAAGGCGTCCTCGTAACGGGCGAGGGTGTGCTCGTCACCGAAGAAGTGCCCGCCGGTCGGGACCCGGGCCATTGCATCGAATGCCAACGCATCTTCGGAGAGGTCGATTGGTGTGAGGAACTCCATCATCTGTTGCAGCATCTCCACATCCAGCACCAGCTTTTCGTAGCTGGCCTGCAGCCCACCTTCCATCCAACCAGCTGCGTGATAGATCAGGTTCGTTCCTCCGAGCACGCAGCCCCACAACGACATCTGGGTTTCGTACGCCGCCTGCGCATCCACCACGTTCGACGCACTCGAGTTCGATGCTCGGTACGGCAACTTGTAGCGACGGGCCAACTGACCAGATGCCACATTGGCCTTCGCGTGTTCGGGCGTTCCAAATGCGGGCGCACCAGATCGCATGTCGACGTTCGACGTGAACGCTCCGTACATCACCGGCGTACCTGGTCGTGTGAGTTGAGTGAGCGCAATACCGAAGAGCGCTTCGGCATTCTGCTGGGTGAGCGCGGCACCGAGGGTCAATGGCGTCATCGCTCCCATCAGCGTGAAAGGTGTGACGGACACCGGTTGGCCGAACTCGGACATGGTCATGAGCCCGTTCGCCATTTCTTCGTCGAACCGACGAGGCGAGTTCACGTTGATGATGGTCGTGACGCCCGGCGAGGCGACCATCTCGTCGAGGGTCAGACCCCGACTGATGGCCATCATTCGGATGCCATCGAGCGCCCGACCTCGTCCGATCGACAGACAATGAAAGCTCAGGTCCGACAGCAAAATGTTCGCGTTGTAGGCGTCCAGATGTCGGGTGTTCGCAGGAAGCTCGAGCGGCGACGCCACTTGGTTTCCGATGATATGGATGGCGTTGAAGTAGTGCGCAAGTCGAATGAAATTCTCATAGTCCGCCATGTTCGAGGAGCGGCGTCCGTTGATCTCATCGTGCACCGAAGGGGGCCCCGCCACCAGACCGAACGCCATCCGGTTGCCGCCGATGTTCAGTTCTTTGCCGGCGTTGCGCGAGGTGAGTGTGAACTCCGACGGAGCTGACGCAAGCGCCGCCTCGACGATGTCGCCGCCGATCCGCACGGTCTCGCCGTCGACTGTCGCACCTGCGGCTGCGAACAGATCGCGGGCTGGTTTGCTCCACACTTCGATTCCGAGTTCCTCGAGGACCCGAAGCGAGGCGTTGTGAATCGTCTCGATGCCCTCAGGATCGAGAACCGGGAGTGTCCCGTGGGGATTCTCCACCTGGCGCCACGGCAGCTGTCTGATCCTCGGTTGCACCTGGGTGCTTCGTGCCCGCCCCCGTCTCGTCATGCGCGGAAGCTACCGCGTCTCTGATCAACACGCTTGGGCTCACCACTCTGCGGCGAACGTTCGGTCAGACGATTAGCCCGCAGCGCGCTTGAAGTGATCTGTGGGGAAACTCTTCGCGGCAATGCACATGGCCGACCATTCGTTGAGATGGTCGATCGCCGAGTCTGCCGCTGACCCCAACGCGTCAACAATCGACTGCTCCAGCTGGTCGGTCTGAGTTTCGATCCCATCACGGAAGGTCTTGCCCGCCGCCGAGAGGCTGCCGTTCTCGAGGAATCCCCGATCACTCAATCTCGATGCTGCGCCCTCAAGCTGCTCGGCGGACCATGCCCGTGACGCACTGTAGGAAGCCATCGGCATCCCGACCCACAGTTCGGTGAGCACGTTCATTTCGATCGGGTCCAGCCCGTTCGCTACGCAGACAGCAACATGGCTGTCGCCGCGGTGTTCCCTGGCGAGCTCGGTGGAGCGCCACAGTTTCCCGATTGGCGAGTCCGGCATCCCCAGCGATCGAAGGCCTGAAAAGAGCGGTCGACCCGTGCCATCGGCTGCAACGACCGCCTCGGCGAGCACGTCAGCGACCTCCGCCACCTCGGACTCGTTCGCATCGGCCATGGCACTTGAGAGGCTTGCAATCGTTGCATCGTCACGGGCCGCCAAGAGCTCGCTGGGTTCCCAAAGCGCGGCCGCCGCCTCGTAAGACCCCGTGAGCATCGAAGGCTCGAAGACGGCGAAGGACGAAACCACCACGCCTGGATCGGGGGATCCGAGCAGAGCCGCCCTCGATCCCACGTAGCTCGTCATGAAGTTGAATCCCTGAGAGGCCAACCGCTCATTGACGCCCCTCGACCACACCGAATGCATGGCGATCGGTTCGATCGCATCGCGCAACCGACGGGCCGTTGAGGCCTGGACAGTGGGGCCCGGAGCGGGACCCTCAGGTGCTTCATCGAACAGGCCTGCGACAACATCGTCATACAACATGGCCTGAACCTAGAGCATTCGCTTCGTAGGCTTTCAACGTGTCGACGATGGGCGAGCAACAACTCTTGGCCCAATCAGAGCGCTCGTCCCGTCGTTGGACGCGCGGAATCGGCCCTCTTGTCTGCCTCCTGGCCTACGTCGCTCTCGCAATAGTGGATGTTCGCAACGGGACGCTGCGGGCAGAACAAACCCCGACAACGATCGTCTGGTACACGATCGCGTTCACCGGTTTCGGTACCGCTGTGTGGTCGAACGAACGAAGGGCCTTTTCCTGGAGATGGCTCTGGCTGTTCGCCATCGTCTTTCGGCTTGTGATGTTGACCACGACGCCAACGCTGAGCGACGACGTCTACCGATACCTGTGGGACGGGCATCTTGTTGCCGAGGGCGTCAATCCGTACACCCATGAGATCAACGCGCCGGAACTCGATCCATTCGAGATTCCGGCCCGGCGGTTGGCCAACAACCCAACGCTGAGCTCGCCTTACCTGCCGGTCGCCCATGGCATCTTCGGCACCGCATCAACATTCACGCCATCCGAGCCGCTCTCGATGCAAATTCTCATGACGCTCTTCGATCTCGGGTCAGCAGTGGTGATTTCGAGGCTGCTCGTAGCAGCCGGGCTTCCGGCGAGCCGAGTTCTGTTGTACCTGTGGAACCCGCTCATCATCATCGAGACGGCGCATGGCGCCCATCTCGATGCCGTGATGATCTTCCTTGCGCTGCTCGCACTTCTCGGCGTGTTCGGCCGAGGGCGGGGCCGAACCGCTTCGCCCGTTGCCCTCGCCCTCGCTTCGTTGACCCGTCCGATTCCGATCTTGCTCGCTCCAATCATTTGGTGGCGGTGGACAGCCAGACAGCGAGCACTGCTTGTGATTACTGCGATCGCCATCATCATCCCGTTCGGATTTGGGCCCGCGGGGTTCGGCTTGATCGGTGAGGCAACCGGCACCGGCGTGTTCGGGTCGGCCCGTGTTTACAGCCAAGAGTTCCGCTTCAATGCGGGTGTCGCGCATTGGATGGAGAACTCGATCGGCACGGCTGCTGCGAACTTCGCCGTGATCACCCTCATGAGTGGCACGTTGCTGGCCGTCTCGGCCTTGGCGAGAAACGCCAGTGACGACACCGTGAACAACACTCGACGACTGTTGCGGCTCGCCAGCGTCGCCACGATGGCGTACGTCTTGCTCACGCCGATACTGCACCCGTGGTACCTGTCGATATTGATCGCGCTCCTCGTGTTCGTCCCGCCGGCGCCCGCGGAGTGTGGCGATCGTTGGTTGCTCCTGGCGCCGTGGATGTGGCTGGCAACGACGCTTCCTCTGTCCTACCTCACCTATCGAGACCCAAATGCGTTCGGCGAACTGAGTTGGGTGCGAACGGTCGAGTGGTACCCGGCGCTGGCCTTGCTCGTCGGCACCAGTTTCTGGGTCTTCTTTGCAGTGCAGGCCGAGCCCGCACACCCGGCTCAACCATCAGTGGGCGACACCGGCAGTTCATAGAGGTCGGCCCGACGGCGACCTCCCGCATCAAACATCACCTGCTCGCCGATTCGAACCGTGCGCCGAGCGATGTTCGACACTGAATCGAACGCAGGAAGGTCACCCGTCAGATCTTCGTTGAAGTAGATGTCCGTCGATGACTTGATCGGTTCTGGCAGCTCCTCGAACCCGATGATTACTCCGAGAAGACCAGCAGAGGTTGTCATGTTGTTGTCGGCGTCCCATCCCGCCAAGCCCGCGATATTGATCGTCTCGAGAAGGTCACCCTCGCCATAGAGCAACGCCATGACCGTCACCGCGAAATTGACTCGGCTACCCCACCACTCCGGATCGACGTCATGGTTCTGGCGAATCTGCTCGCGCGTGACCCGCCAGTTGTCCGGCGATTCTCGGTGCCAGCGCCGAACATCAGCCACAATCTCGCTGACTTCGGACCCCAATGGTTCCTCCGCCAACGCCCGATCGAGTAGCCAATCAAGGTCAGATTCGAGAAACGCTTCGGCATACAGATGTGCGTAGAACGCGCTGACATCCACCGCAAGCCCACTGTTCGACACTCGAGCAAAGAAGATCGCCCGCTTCCGGGCCTCGCGAGGCAGCCCCGGCGATATGAGTCCAAACAGCTCCGTCTCGAGTTGGGCATCCATCGACCACACCCCATCGGGGTTCAGCTCAGCGCTTCCTGTTGCCGGTGGTACCACTCCCTCGTCCATCAGGTCACGAGCAACCCTGGTGGCCACCCAGATGTCGTTGTTGAGATGAAGCACCCATTCGTCGCGGACCTGTTCGTAGGTCGGAGCGAGGCCGAATTCCTCGAGAATGTGAAGATCGACGTATTCAACATGCGTGTCGTCGTCGGTCGACCACTGAGCTGGCGTGAGCAACTCGATGCTGTCGCCAAGCCCAGGTTCCTCGAGCCAAATGCCCTGCAGCTCGAGTCCTGAGAAGTTGGCAAACATCGTCGCCTGCCACGCCCCGTGCACCTTGTCTTCGTACACCTCGACCGAAAGGGTCCGACTCGTCGAGGTTGTTGATGTGCACGCCGCGGCAAGGGCGGCGCATGCCACCAGCACGACGGCAACGAGAGAGAGCGCGGGATTCTTTGGGGCACGGTGCGGAACCAGAAAGATCTTCGCAAGCTACCGTTGTGCGCTGATGACCAGGGTCCTCCTCGCCCACCCGCTCTTCCTTTCCAAGAGCCCGCAAGAAGAACAGCTGGCGAGTCCGTACTTCCCTCTCGGGTTGCTGTATCTCGCCAGCTACCTCCGGGAGGCAGGCCACACCGTCACGGTGTTCGACGGCACGTTCGCCGAGGACGAACAAGCCTTTGCCCGCCAACTTCTTGCGGATCAGCCAAACATCGTCGGAATCGCAGGCATTCGCCCGACACGAGATGTCGCTCTTCTCCTGGCCCGTATTGCAGCAGAGTTCGGCGCCGTGGTGACCCTCGGTGGACCAGACCCGACGGCTGACCCCGAGTTCTATCTCCGTGACCCTGCAGTGGACATCGTGGTCCATCACGAGGGTGAGCAAACGCTCCTACAACTGGCCCACCTATTCGACGAAGACAACCTCGACCTCGAATCGATGCGCTCCGAGGCCGGAATCGCCTTTCGAGCCGACGGCCGCATCATCATCAACGAGCCCAGGCCCCCCATCGAAGATCTCGATGACCTCCCACTCCCGGCGCGAGACCTCATCGACATGAGCCGCTATCTCGAGAGCTGGGACGAGTCGGCTGGTTACTCGTCGATCACAATCGCAACGGCTCGCGGTTGCCCATACGGCTGCACCTGGTGCGCCGAGTCAGTTCACGGCGACGGCTTCCGCCAGCGTTCACCCGAAAGCGTGGCCGCAGAGGTTGCATGGCTCTCCAAGACCTACGACGTGGATCGCATTCGGGTCATCGATGACGTTGAAGGGATCGATCGTTCCTGGTTCGAGTCCTGGGCTGATGCTGCTGATCGCACCGGAACCATCGTGCCGTTCGAGCCTCTCAATGCCATCGAGATCAGCGATCTGCCCATGCTCGATGTCCAGGACAGTCTTTGAAGCAGGCGCAACGCAGCACTGCCCACC
The DNA here is from genome assembly GCA_937930695.1 of uncultured Acidimicrobiales bacterium. GTDB lineage: Bacteria > Actinomycetota > Acidimicrobiia > Acidimicrobiales > SZUA-35 > CALEWY01. Next base: position 14,867 of record CALHCB010000103.1, read on the forward strand.
GTGAGTGGCGACCTCCACGCTCCCCCAGCATGACCACCAATTTCTTCGACGCGTCGTCGCCCTATCTCGATCATCCGTTGCTCACTGCGGAGAGATCCGAAGCCGAGGTCGATCTGCTCGTGCCGCTTCTGGGCTTGCGCGACGGGGATCGCATACTCGACGTCGGGTGTGGGTTTGGTCGTCATTCCATTGAGTTCGCACAACGAGGTTTCGACGTCTGCGCAATCGACCCGTCGGCCACGATGCGGACGGCAACACAGCAACAGGCAACCAGCCGCGGTGTCGATCTCGAGATCTCTCCAGATCTCACTGGAGTGCAACGCGATGCCAATGCCGCTATTGCGATGTTCACAACCGTCGGCCAAGTCGGACCCGCCGGTGTGTCCAACGAGTCCATCGTGAAGGACATCCATGACGTGCTGGCCACGGGTAGTCGTCTTGTCATCGAAGTGCCTCAGCGAGGTCCAGCCGTCGAGATGCTGATTCCATCGGACACCTTCGGGGTGGGTTCACATCGCACAGAGGTCACTCGGTCATTCGATCCCATCACCAATCGCGTCGTCGAAGACTTTGTCGTCGTCACCGACAACCTGAGTGAGACCTTTCATCTCTCGTATCGACTGTTCGATCGCGAGGAGCTGGCAGTTCTTCTAAGCAGCGCTGGCTACACCGATGTCCGTTTCGCTTCGAGCCTGAGGTGTTTGATCGACCAGACACCCCTCCAGCCGACCGACCCGACCATGGTCGTTGTCGCTACCGCCACGGCCTGAATCAGCGAGCCTCCATGTTCGACTGGCTGACCGCCGAAGCTGTCGAGGCCCTCGCCAAAGGCGTCGGGTTCACGCTCGGACTGACACTCGTGACCACCGTCTCGTCGATGGTGCTTGGACTCGCAATCGGCGCCGCCCGAATGAACTCCGCACGACGCTTTCAGATACCGGCTCGTTCGTTCATCGAGGTCTTCCGGAACGTACCCGCCCTCATCCAGATCATCTTCTGGGCCTTTGCCGTTCCCAATCTCTTCTCGGCGTCACGACGCAGAACAATCTTTTTCGACAATCCCCTGATCGATCTGCTCGGCGATCTCACCACGCTTGCCATCCCCTACTACGGCGCCGCCGCGTGCCTGGGCCTCACCCTGAACTCTTCGGCCTACATCGCTGAGCTGTTTCGGGCTGGGGTCGGCACCATTCCGATTGAGCAACTGGATGCCTCGCGATCACTTGGCGCCAGTCGGCGCGTCGCGTTTCGGTCTGTCGTTCTTCCCGGCGGAGTGCGGGCCGCGTTCCCCGCTATCTCCACTCGCCTCATCCACAACATGAAAAACACCGCGCTGGCTTCGTTCGTGGCGGTGCCTGAGCTCTTCCACGAGATCGAGGGTTCCATCAACGCAACCTTCCGTGCGACTGAGTTCCTGATGCTCGGTGCGGTTCTCTATCTCGGTCTCTCTGCGTTGATGTCGCTCGTCCTCGACCGCGCCGACGCAACCCTCCACCGAGGACAGCGGTCCCGCCGTTACGGAGTCGGTCATGTCTGATCAGGTGGACTTCATCATTCGAAACATCCCGAATCTGCTCGTTGGGTTCCCCGGCCAGCGACCTGGTGGACTGCTTCTCAGCGTGGTGCTCGCGATCTCTGGAATTGGACTCGGATTCTGTGTTGCCCTCGCCGTCGGGTCAGCAACAACGTCTCGGTGGCGAGTGCTTCGAACGGTTGCCAGCGGCTACATCTGGCTCTTTCGCGGCGTTCCGCTCATCCTTCTTCTGCTGATCGTTCACAACATTTTCAGCACTGGCAAAATTGGCGTCGAAACATCCTCGTTCCAGTCCGCCCTCATCGCCCTTGTGCTCTACAGCAGCGCCTACCAAGCGAGCATCGTTGCCGCTGGTCTGCGAGCGGTCCCGGCCATACTTGTCGAGGACGCAAGGTTGCTCGGCGCGAGCGCTCGAAAAGCCTGGCAAACAGTGCAACTTCCGTACGGTTTGCGGGTCATGCGTCCCGCGCTGGTCAGCCAGGCCATCTCTCTGTTCAAAGACACCTCGGTCGTGGTCGTCCTCGGTGTCGCCGACCTCACAACCACAGCTCGAATCGCCTTGGGGTCAGACATCGAAAACGCTCCGTACTGGGTTGCCACCTACCTCACCGTCGGTTTCCTCTACTTTCTCGTCGCAACGGCTCTCTCACAGCTCGCCACTCCGGCCTCAGGCCCGGAACAAGTGGGGAAATCCGGCCTCGTGAGTTCGCTCGGGACAACGATCTAAAGCGTCACGGCCAGGCAAGATGCAAACACACTTGGGAAGAATCGTCTTTCCCACTCGGTTGACTGTCTTCGTGCCCAAGCTGAAACAACACACGAAACTCTTTTCTGCAATCCTTGCCATGGCCCTCGTCGCAGCGGCCTGCGCCAGTGATGACCCGGACGAAACCTCTGCGGCGCCAGCCGACGAGCAAACGTCCTCGTCCCAACGCGAGTCGCTCGCCGATTCAGTCGCCGATGCCGGTGTGGTGCGCATCGGTGTGCGCAATGACAATCCGCCCATGAGCTTCACCGATGACAACGG
>CALHCB010000104.1 GCA_937930695.1 uncultured Acidimicrobiales bacterium
GCCGATGCCGACTCGGTTCACCAGGATCTCGTTCACTGGTTTGCGGAAGTCCGTGAGCACGGTGAGGTCGCCTTCGGTGGGATCGTCTTCGATTACATCCGGGTAGTCGTCCCCGAACACGCCGCCCTGGATGCCGCCACCCATGGCCATGATCGATGTGGCTCGACCGTGGTCGGTGCCGGCGGAACCGTTCTCGTTGATCGTGCGACCAAACTCGGTGACGACCAGAACGGTCGTCTCGTTCAGCGTGCCATCCGCTGCCAGGTCATCAGTGAACGCTCGCAGTGCGCCCGCGAGCTCCGCCGCCTTGCGATGAAAGCGGCCATCGACGTCGCCAGGAATGCCAAGTTCGCCGTGGTGGTCCCACCCGCCGAACTCGATGGCGGCGGCGTGGAGTCCAAGACCAGAGCGCAACAGGATGGCGACTTGGGCCAGATCCCGGCTCAGCTTGTTGTTTGGGTACGAGGCAGGCGCATCGCCGTTCATTGCCTCGAGCGAGTCGACGACAGTCAGCAGCTCTGACCCTGTTGCGGCGATGGAACCCGAAGGACTCGCATAGAGCGAGGTCAACACCGAACGTGCTCGGTCGCGGGACCGAAAGCCGTCGATCCCGAAGTTGCGAAGGTCGGGAACCGACAGGGTCTTTGCCGGACCGTCGGCGATGTCTTGGCTCTGGTACGCCTTGTTGACGACGGGTAGCGGTGTGCCGACACCCTGTGCGGCAACGACTCGATTGAGCCAACCAGAACGCACGGACGCACTCGCCGACCCTCGTTCCCAGTAGCGCTCGGCTTCGAAGTGGCTGCGAGTCCGGCTCTCCGTTGCCGGCAACCCGGTGGCGGGGATGATTGCGAGCTGACCGTTGGCCCACAATGTTTCGTGAATCGGGGCCAGAGCGGGATGAAGGCCGACGATTCCGTCGATGCCTGTGGGGAACACGGCATTCAGATTGGCGGACGTGAGAGGAAGCGCTCCGCCGGGGTTGCCAGGCGGCGGAATGGCAATGGTGGGGCGGAGTTGGCGATAACTGTCATAGCCGTACGGCGGCGTGAGACTGAGGCCGTCGGCACCGCCGCGCAGGAAAATGACGACGACGGCATCACCCGCGGCCGGGTTGCTCGGGGTTGCGAAGGCCATGCGGGGCGATGCAAGCGCTGCGCCTCCAACGGCAGCTGCTCCGCCAAGGAAGCCGCGGCGACTAAAACCGCGTTTCGGCGTGGACGTGACTGTGGCATTTGCCATGAGATCGTTCCTCGTTTCAGCGGGTTTGATACTGCGGATGGGCCATCAGGAAACTTGCGAGTTCACCGAGGTTCTCCTCGGTCAGCACGTCGATCGGATCACTCCCGTTCACTCCCAGAACGCCGAGCATTGATGCCTGATGAGCGGCGGTGAGCGCCGTGATGCCGAAGCGATCTTGAAAGCTTGAAACCAGCTCGCCGACCGTCGACGCGTTGCCGCGAAGACTCAGAAGGTCGGTCCGGATGGGTCCTGGATTGTTCTGGTTGCTCAGAAAGTTGTTCGCTGCTCTCGACGTGAAGGCCCACCGTTCGAGCAAGCCGTCGGAGCTGAGCCATGGTCCCGCCTCATCTGCGAAGCCGTCCGGCTGTTCCCAACTCCAGGGTTCGTGATTCAAGTCGCCGAGCCGGTACCGCATGGTGTCTGCAGCCTGGCCGTACGGATCTACGGGAACGTTCGTTCCCAGCGCCCGCAGTGAAGCCACCGTCAGCTCGAAAGGACGGCGCATCTTCTGGCCCGCCGAGGTCGCGAACTCCGCACTGAGCAAGATGTGGCGCAGGGTTGGCGCCAGCGCAGTGTCGCTTGCGAGGAACACCTGAGCAGCAGAGGCGACGAGGCTTTCTGGCGGCGTGTCGGTCACGAATCGTCGGATGAGCTTGTACGCAATGTGGCGGGCCGTGGTCGGGTGATGGGCGAGGAAGGTGATCAATGCCTCACCGGCTGACTGGCCGTCGAAGCCAGCGCTCGAGAAGGCGCCGTTCAGAATTGTCGCCGTATCACTCGAGTGGAAATTGTCGCGGTAGAGGAAGTCGCTGAAGTTCGAGGCGTCTCGATCCGTCACGACGCTCCAGCCACTCATGATGAGCGATGCGGCTCGCACGTCCGCTTCGGTGTAGATCTGGTTGCCGTTCGCGTCGATGCCGAGCGTGTGGAGCTCGAGGAGCTCTCGGCCGTAGTTCTCGTTGACACCTTTGCTGCTGTTGGCGTTGCTGAAGGCGTTGTCGAGATAGACGAGCATTCCAGGCGACCCAGCCGTGGCTCGAAGGAGATCCTCGAAGCGGCCGAGCGCGTTCGCTCGGATCACGTTCTCCTGATAGTCGATGTGGAGGTGACGCCACCGGCCGGACGTGATGTTGATGTTGAAGTGATCCGTCCAGAGATGGCACATCATCTCGAAGAGCTGATAGCGGCTGTAGCGGCTGCGGATGACGCACGAATGCACCAGCTCTCGGCGAATCGGATTGTTGTCCTCCTGGGAGATCGCATAGGCCTGCTGACGCGAGCTGTCGAGGGTTCGAAACTCGTTCATCAGCCCCTCGATCGCGGGGTCGGGTGCCGTCCAGCTCAGCTGCTGGTCAACCCAGCCCGCAATCCCGAGGCGAGTGATCTCCGACTCGACCTCTGGGGTGGTTCCGAAGGTCGCCCGGTTCGCCAGCAGGAGCACTGAGGCCTCTGGCGGGGGCGGAGGTGGCGCCGCGGTCGTCGGGGGAGCGGTCGGCGGGGTGGTCGTTGCAGGAGTTGTTGTCGACGGGAACGTCGGTGGGGCATTCGTCGAGGGCGTGACGGGGGTTGCTGTCGTGGACGTCGTCGCGAGCCCAGATGTTGTCGTCGGCCCGAGTGTCGTTGGAGCGAGGGTTGACTGGGCCAGAGTTGTCGCGACCGCTGTCGTGGCAACCGACGTCGTCTTGGTTCCTCCCTTGGTCGTGGTCTGAGCTGTTGGCTTTGTTGTTGCGGTACCGGGTTTTGCCGTGGTCGAGGTGGTGGAGTCCTTTGGATCGGACTTGGCGGTTGTCGAGGTCGTCGATTCGCCTGGTTTGGTCGTTGTTGTGGTTTCATCGACCAGAGGGAGCGATTCGGGGAACCTGCCTTCTTCGGGACGCACCACGGTGTCGGCAGTGGTGTCAGACGATGCGGTTCCTGGAGCATCACAGGCTGCAACAACGGCGCTGGCGGCGATCACCCCGAGAACCGTTCGTCGCGTGATCCTCGACTCGGGTTCTTCTTCTGGAGAAATCGGAAGAGCAGCGCAGATCGTCGATGACGCCATCTGGAGGGTCCTTTTCAGAGCGGCTTGGGAACTCGGTTGCTGCTGCTATCGGGTCTTTCTTGACGATTTCTTGAGGGAAAGTTTGGATCCGACCCTCGTTTACCCATGTGCACTGGCCTCCCAACTACGATGAGCCGGTGACCGATTACCGCCCTCCGCTTCGTGACCTGCGCTTTTTCCTCGACGAGATTGCTGGCCTTCCGGCAGTTCTCGAAACGGAGAAGTTCAACCATGTCGATGCAGAGACTGTTCACATGGTGTTGGAAGAGGTCGGCCGTTTCATGGCCGAAGTCGTTGCTCCCACGAATGTCGACGGTGATCAGATCGGCGCGGTGTGGAGTGCGAGCGATGGTCCCGGCGTCGTCACGACTCCCGATTCGTTCAAGAAGGCGTACAGCCAGCTCGTCGCCTCGGGTTACGGAGCCATTCCTTTCGAGCCAGACTTTGGCGGCGGCGGTTTCCCGTGGGCAGTCGGACTCGCCATTCAGGAGATGTCGACGAGCGCCAATATGGCCTTCTCGCTCTGCAGTCTCTTGACCCAAGGAGCGATCGAAGCACTGAGCCACCACGGCTCTGATGAACAGCAAGCCATGTACCTGCCGAAGATGCTCACAGGGGAGTGGGCCGGCACCATGAACTTGTCTGAGCCGCAGGCTGGGTCAGACGTCGGCGCGGTGGCAACCAAGGCTGAGCCCGTCGGCGATGGTTCGTATCTGATCACCGGCCAAAAGATCTGGATCACGTTCGGCGAGCACGACATGACGGAGAACATTCTCCACTTAGTGCTGGCACGGACTCCCGGCGCTGCGCCTGGAACCCGTGGAATCTCGATGTTCCTCGTCCCCAAATTCCTGGTGAATGACGATGGATCACTCGGCGAACGCAACGAGGTCAATTGCGTCTCGATCGAACACAAGCTCGGCATCCATGGCAGCCCAACCTGTGTGTTGTCGTTCGGCGATGATGCTGGCGCTGTGGGTTGGCTCATCGGTGATGAGTTCAGTGGAATGCGGAACATGTTCACGATGATGAACAACGCTCGCCTCTCGGTAGGTCTCCAGGGACTTGCCATGAGTGAGCGGGCCTACCAGCACGGGCTTGATTACGCGATTGAGCGCAAGCAGGGTGCGGCGGTCGGCGCCCCGAAGGGTGAGCAGAGCGCGATCATTGAGCACCCTGATGTGCGTCGTATGTTGATGACCCAACGAGCATGGATCGATGCCATGCGAGCGCTCATTTACACCAATGGCGCGTCGATCGACCGGGCTGTCGCCGCCACCGACGTTGAAGAAAAGACGGCGGCTCGAGAACTCACCGATCTTCTGATCCCATTGTCGAAGGGGTTGTGCACCGATCTCGGCAACGAACTCACCTCGATGGCGCTCCAGATCTTTGGCGGTATGGGATTCGTAGAAGAAACCGGAGCGGCGCAGTTTTACCGAGACATCCGGATCGGAGCCATCTATGAGGGAACCAACGGTATTCAGGCGGCCGACCTCGTGGGACGCAAGCTCTCGATGCGCGGCGGTGGTGTGATCACCGATCAGTTTGATCACTTCGAGCAGTCCGCCAAGGAACTCAGCGCGCTCGATGGTTTGGGCCAATTCGGTGAGAATCTGGCTGCGGCATGCGCAACTGCCCGGGAGGCGACGGCCTGGTTGATTGAGAAGTCGACCGATGATCCGAACTCGATCCTCGCTGGTTCTGCCCCGTATCTTCGGATGCTCGGCACGGTCGTGTGCGGTGGTTTGATGGCCCGAGTAGCGACCATTGCGGCGGGACATCTGGCGAATGGCACCGACGAGGCAGAGTTCTACAAAGCCAAGCTTGTCTCGGCAAAGTTCTTCGGCGAACAGATCCTTCCGCAGGCAAACGGACTGCTCGGAGCCGTGTGTGCGGGATCGGATGACTTGTTCGCTCTCACTGCAGACCAACTCGCCTAGTTGCGATAACTGGGGACGTTGCCCGTGGCGATGGCTGGCAAAGCAGGTCTGCCGACGACTCGGTCAGGTCTGGAGATAGTTGGGTCGCGACGGAAGGTTCGCGGAGCCTCGATAGTTTCATCTTCGTGATCTCCGTCCGGTTCGCCACGCTGCTTGGTTCGATTCCCTCACCAGGGACTGATCGTCTCGAGGTGGGCCCTCTGACGTTTCGCTTCTACGGGCTCATGATTGCGTTCGGCGTTCTCGCTGGTGTTGAGATCGCTCGGCGTCGTTGGGCTGAACGAGGTGGTGACCCTGACGACATCATTGAGATCGCAAAGTGGGCGGTGCCAGCTGGCTTGATCGGTTCGCGGATTTATCACGTGGCGACCGACTGGAAGTCGTATCAGGGAGATTGGTTTCGAGCGCTCGAAATCTGGAAGGGTGGCCTTGGAATCCCCGGTGGTCTGATCGCCGGCGTGCTTGCCGGCGCGATCTACGCCCGCCATCGTGGTTGGAGCGTTACCGGACTCCTCGATGCTTCGATTCCCGGTATTCCGGTCGCACAAGCCATTGGACGGCTCGGCAACTGGTTCAACCAGGAGATCTTCGGTGGTCCAACCGATCTGCCGTGGGCCGTCGAGATCGCTGAACGCCACCGACCGGCTGAGTTTCTCGCTGAGCCAACATTCCATCCGACCTTTCTCTATGAGGCACTTTGGAACCTGGCATTGGCCTGGGTGCTCATTCGACTCGACAAGCAGAAGCGGCTTCGTCCCGGTCAGATTCTCCCGCTCTGGATTGTTGGGTACGGGGTCGGCCGGTTCTTGGTCGAAGGGGTTCGGATCGATGCTGCGTCAGAGATCCTCGGCATTCGAGTGAACCATTGGGTCAGTGCACTCGCCGTGCTCGGCGGAGGAATCTGGTTCCTGATGCTCTCTCGCCGACCCGAACCTGTCGAAGATCCTCACGATCTCGATGAGCTGGAACTCGATGTCCCGAGTGTTGTGGTCGATGACGACGTCCCAGCCTTCGGTGACGGGGAGACTCCCGATCACTCGGGCACTGAGTCCGCAACGTAGATCAGCGTGTCGATGGCGCCAT
>CALHCB010000105.1 GCA_937930695.1 uncultured Acidimicrobiales bacterium
CGGTCGGGACCACAGGGACGACAGCGATCGATCCTGTCGCCGCGATCGCGCAGGTCGTTGCTGACATTGGCGAGTCGATCTGGGTCCATGTCGACGCTGCCATGGCTGGCACCGCCATGCTCTTGCCGGAATGCCGCCACCTCTGGAACGGCGTTGAACAAGCAGATTCAATCTCATGGAATCCACACAAGTGGATGGGCACAATTCTCGATTGCTCGTTGTTCTACGTGCGAGACGTCGAACACCTTGAGCGGGTGATGTCCACGAACCCCAGCTACCTGAGATCCACCGCCGACGGGGCCGTGACGCAGTACCGAGACTGGGGTGTCCCACTTGGCCGCCGTTTCCGCTCGTTGAAATTGTGGTTCCAACTCGAACTCGACGGCATTGCGTCCATCCGGGCTCGTATCCGTCGCGACCTGGACAATGCAACGTGGCTCGCATCCCAGATCGATTCGGACGACGAGTGGGCCGTCGTGGCCCCTGTGTCATTGCAGACGATTTGCCTGATCCACCGACCGCCAGGACTTGTCGGAGAGGCGTTGGATGATCACACGCTTCGTTGGGTTCGCTCCATCAACTCGTCGGGCGTTGCATACCTGACGCCCGCCATGGTCGACGGGCGTTGGATTGCTCGGGTCTCTGTCGGTGTTGAACACACCGAGCGCCATCATCTTGTCGAGCTTTGGGAACTGATGAAACGGTCGGCTACGTCGTCGCTGAGTTGATGGCGGTGCCCAGCATGTCGAGCACCGCGTCCATCTCGACTGGGGAGAGAAGCGCTGGCGTCCCGGCGCCAGCGGCTCGCAGATAGCGATCGGACAGGGCTTCGACGGTCCTTGCCAATGAGAGCGCCTGCGCTGGAGTTCCTGAGATCGTGAGCTGTCCATGGTTGGCGAGAAGGCACGCTCGCCGTCCGGTCAGTGCGGCAACCGCCGCCTTGGCAAAACCCGCCGAGGCGAACATTGCATACTCCGAGCAGCGGATCGAGTGACCGCCAGCCAAGGCCACCGACTCATGAAAAGCTGGGATGTCGCGTCGCAGGCTCGCGAGCGCCGACGCCGCGGGCGAGTCGAGGTGGAGGATCGCTCGAATGTCATGCCGACTTGCGTAGAGATGCCGATGGAGCACGAGCTCGCGGGTCAGCCGTTCGGACTCGTCGTGAAGACCATCGGGCCCGATTCGAATGATGTCGGTGACGATGAGATCAGCGCCAGACGCCTCTGGGGGTGTAATCAGCAGTGAACCACCAGGCAGCCGGGCGCTGACCATGATGTGAGTGCCGTCGGTCATTCCGGAGAGACCCGCTTCGAGGAGCACCTGAATGAGAGATCGTCGAAGATCGCGTTCGACCTCGCGGTCGTGCGCGTACGCGGACTGTTGTCCTTCGACACTGCTTGTGAGATCGATGTGACCTGCCACGCAGACAGTTTCCCAGATGGACTGACCGAGATTGGGTATGTCTGTTCCTGCCTGCTTGTCCATCTGGCTTCCCGCGTAGACTCGCGTCCAGATGTCGTCCTTCCGTCTGATCGTTGCCGCTGCTGCCGTGTTGCTCTGTGGCTGCGGAGTCTTCGGTGGTGGCGAAGCAGCAGAGACGCCAACCGTGGTGTCAGACGATGTGACGGACGGAGAGACCTCTGCTGGAACCGATGGGATCAACGCCGACTGTTCGCTCCGTGAAGTGGTGTGCATCGGTATTGTGCTCGGCCCCGGCGGAATCGAGGAACGGTCACTGCTCGACCTCGTCAGCGATCGTCAATCGGCGGTCGCATCGATCGAACTCGTCTCGGTCTCAGACACCAGCCAGGTCGAGCTCCAACTCGGGGCCTTCATCGATCAGAGTGTTGACCTTTTGGTGGTCGGCGGTGCAGGAACAAGCGAGCTGATTCTCGAGGCCGCGGAACGTAACGAAGAGTTGACCTTTGTCAGCCTCGGCGTCGTGCAATCCGAAGATCTCGGGAGCGATCGCGCCAACCTCATCCGAGTCGAGATCGACATGGTTGATGCCGCGTTCACTGCTGGAGCAGCGGCCGCTCTCATGAGCCAGAGCGGCAAGGTTGGAGCGGTCTTTGGTGCAGATACCGACCCGCTCACTGCCGATCTTCGTCTGGGCTGGGAAAATGGGGCCCGGTTCGTCAATCCCGAGATCGAACTCTTTACGACCTTTCACCCGGGTGGGCCCGCCCTCGGCTTTACCGATCCAGCCTGGGGGGCCGAGACAGCAAACGGGTATGTCGAAGCCGGAGTCGATGTCATCTTCGGAGCCGGAGCGATGACGGGCAACGGAGCCTTGGTTGAGTCTGCTCGGTTGTCGGGGGCTGAGTCCGCGACTCCTCGCTGCATTGGTGCGTTCGCTGAACAGTGGGTGGCAACTCCAGAGGCCCGTCCGTGCCTGCTGAGCAGTGTGGCGATCGACATCGAGACGCCACTGGCAGATCTTCTCGATGGGTTTATCGATGGGGATGACCTGAGCGGCGAGGTCGCTGCGGTGACATCACTGAGCCGTCTTCGTGATGTTCCGGATGGCATCGCCGAACAGATCGATCAGATTTCCTTCCAGATTGCTCAGGGCGGAATCGAAACAAGAAATTGAAGGACCACAGATGAGCCATGGCCTCGACGCGATTCGAATGCTCGGCATTGATATCGACGGAACAATGTTGGGTACGGATGGATCGCTTTCTGATGCGACCCGTAGAGCCCTACACCGAGCGCGAGACGCAGGCATCTATGTCGTGCCAGCAACGGGCCGACCGTTCGTCGTGGCCCACGACGTCATCGAGGCGCTCTCGATCAATGACTACTGGGTGTTCGCAAACGGTGCGGTGACTCGGCATGTGGGAGAGGCGAAGACGATCCGGGCGAGCTGGATTCGGCGCAATGAAGCGGTTGCATTACTTCAGAGATTGCGAGCCGGGTTGCCGGAAGCGGGCTTCGCCGTCGAGTTCGAATTGGATATCGCCTATGAAGCCGGTTTCGAGGATCTGGTGCCGGTGCGGCCGACCATCCCGCCGGTGATGGACGTGCTGGATGTGCTGGATCACGACGTGCAGAAGGTCTTGGTGTTCGATGCCACGAAGTCATTGGACGAGCTCTACGCGCGAACCAAGAGCGTGATCGGCGACGCGGGAGTCGCCTCCTATTCAGGACTGGGCTTCGTCGAGGTGGCAGCGGCGTTGGTGACCAAAGCAGTTGCGCTCGACGCGCTCGCTTGTGACCTCGGGTTTACGGCTGCTGAGGTAGCGGTCTTTGGCGACAACCACAATGACGTGCCGATGCTGGAATGGGCCGGATTCAGTTTTGCGATGGAAAATGGGACCGACGATGCAAAGGAAGCGGCGGACCGCGTGATCGGCCATACCGACGACGACGGTCTGGCCCGCATGATCGACGAGATCGTGGACGCCCAGACTCCCTGATGGCCCAGACTCGCTGACGATCTAGCTTTGCCCGGGTGCCGCGTCGGCGGCGTGGCGGTCGAGTGCCTGACCGATTCCGGTGACACCGTTGATGCTGTTGAACAGTCCCTGATGCGATGCATCAACTTCGATGTTGATGGCCGCAGGATCGAGACACAACTTCCAATCGATCACGCCATCGGTACGGGAGTAGACCGAGACCAGCTCGACGGCGTCAGGGAACGGCAGGTAGCGGCGATCATCGACCCACTGTTCTTCGACAGGGTCAACCCGACCGAGGACGCCAGAACGCCAGACCTTGTCGAGAAGCTCAGCCGGGACTTTCACGACGAGGTATTTGGGGTATTTGGTGCGCATCGGGGTTCCGACCGCAACGACCTGGCGGACCGTTTCTGGATGTTCGACGGCGATGATCCGGCCGAACTGGCCGCCGCGGCTATGCCCAACGATGGCGACCTTCTCGCCCGTTGCGTGTGCCAGTTCGTCGATGGCCCGGCGACAGGCTTCGATGCTGTTGATGGCGGGGCCAGCATTGCGGCCCACGGCGGCGACTCTGACGGTCCAGCCAGCGGTATTCAGAATGTGTTCCAGCGCTACTGCGCTCGAACGCCCAGCGAGAAAGCCGGGTACAACGAGAACGGGTCGACCGTGTCCTTGGGGAATACCTTCACCTCGCCACAGCGGACTGGCCTGCAGTCGACGGAGCTCGAACGGTTTGCGGAGCTCCTTCCAAACGGGTCGCCCGACCCATGCAGCCATGCCGCTCACAGCGGCGGGCAAGTCAGGGTGATGTGTTGTGTGGGAGTTGTTTCGTTGGCCGGTGCTCATGGGAAGTCAGAACGTCGAGGTGGGGTCGGGATGCGATCGATCCACGATCACTCCCAGAATCGAAAGAGCAGATATCCGTCGGCAGGAAGGAAAGGATCAATCGCGAACCAGTCGAGAACGGTACGGATCAGTTCCCAGAAACCATCACGGACTGGGGCAACAAACCACAGTGCGACGAACAGAATCATCATGGCGTAACGGCGAATCGGTGCGATCGCGATCAACACGGATCGGGGCAGATGCGGTTCGAGTGCCCCGAACCCGTCCAGTCCGGGGATCGGGAGCATGTTGATCACGAACGCCGTGATCTGGAGAAAGCCGAGAAACCCGAGAGCTGGCGCAAGGACTGGATGAGACGCCGCGGTCACCACGTTGAGCGAGAGAGGGGCAAGGCACAACACTGCGAAGGCGATGTTGGTCGCGGGGCCGGCGAGCGAGACGGCACTGGCAATGCCGCGAGACCGAAGCAGTCCTCGGTTGATCCAGACCGCTCCTCCGGGGAGACCGATCCCGCCAGCTAGGACGAGAAAGATCGGGAAGGCGAGGGAGGTGAGGGGGTCGGCGTACAAGCGAGGATCCAGCGAGAGGTAGCCCTTGTCGACCACCGTGTAGTCGCCCCCTCGGTATGCGGTGAAGGCGTGCGCGAATTCGTGGAAAATCAGTGAGAGCACCCACCCGCTCACGACAAACACGAAGACCGCGACGCCAGCCGATCCAACTTGAGCGAGGCAGAGAAAGACGCCGACAGCGAAGGCGCCAAGGACAGCCAAGAAAACAGGACTTGGCCGTACTGCCGCGGTTGGAGTGGTCGTGGCTGTCAACGGGGTACCGATCGGTTCACGTCGCTGAACGGTAGCGTTGAGCGATGGCCGAACTCCGTTTCTTCTTCGGCACGATGGGGTCCGGAAAGTCCACCCAGGCGCTGCAGATTCATCACAATCTCACGAGTCGCGGACTGAGATGTCTGTTGATCACCCAGCTCGATCGACAAGATGGAGTGGTGTCGAGTCGGCTTGGCGTGTCTGCTGAAGCGATCGTGTTGGACGGAACCGTGGATGTGTTCCGACTCATCAGCGTCGAGCACAGAATCGGCGATGGTCTCAACGCGGTGATCTGCGACGAAGCGCAGTTCTACGAACCGGCGCAGATCGAGCAACTTGCTCGCGTTGTCGATGACCTCGATATCGACATCTACGCCTTCGGCTTGCTCACCTCATTTCAGGGCGAGTTGTTCCAGGGAACGCAACGGCTCCTCGAGATGGCTGATGTTCGTCAAGAGTTGCAGGTCGAGGCACGGTGTTGGTGCGGGGCGCGGGCCACCCACAATGCTCGCCTGGTCAATGGGCGCCAGGTGTACGACGGTGAACTGAAAGTTGTCGGCGACACAACCCAGGACGGCCCAACCGGAGAGACCGCGCCAGTGGTGAGCTATGAACTCGTGTGTCGACGCCACTGGATGGCGGGGCGCGACGCCGTCCATCAAGACCCGTTGTTCGACACGGCGTTTGGCGTGTAAGAGGCAGTTTCTTCCTCGCCGCCGTGACGATTCGGCGACAGACTCGACTAGTCGTAGTCGGCCCAAATCCTTCGGCGAGCGCCATCGATGGTCATGATCCCGCCATAGGGCACGATCCATTGTGGTCTGGTGTGCCCGAAGGGCGGGCCAACACAAACGATGGCGTCCGGGTTGTAGCGGTGAGCGATCTCGACCGCAGCATCACGCTGGTCTGCACGGTGTGTGCGGCGTTCTTCGGAGGTTCGTTGCCCCTCGAAGTCCTGAGTTGGCGGCCGAGCGACGATGATCGCATCGACCGCTGCCAACAACCCGCGCTCGCCCAGCGATCGCATGATCCAGCCGAATTCTTGTGCCGGGATCAGATCTTCGCTCGTTTCGAGCAGCAGGATGCCACCGTCCAGAACTGAGGAGTCGGTGGGGAATCGCCCCGCGGTCAGCATCCATTGAATGACCTCAATACATCCACCCCATGTTCGGCCGGAGACGGTCAGCTCCGGACCGGCCCAATGCCACGGTTCGGTTTGTTCTCGTTCGCCATACTCAGTGAGCGCGGCGGGGTCGTCCCACTTCTTGCCGAAGTCCTCGGACTCGCCAGGTTCGGTGATCTCGAGGCGTTCGCCGGTGATCAGGGCCGCACGTAGTGAGGCTGCATGGCATGGGTCCAGATCGGGGCCCGGCCCGAGGTGCACTTGGGTCGATCCGCCGTAATAGCCGGCAACATCGTTGTTCCACAACCAGTTCAAGACGTTCGTGTTGTCGCTGTAGCCCACGAAAGGTTTCGGGTCAGCTCGCACGGCGGTCGGGTCGAGATGTGAGACGACGGAAATTTGGTCCTCGCCTCCGATGACGGCAAGGACAGCTCGAATGTCTGGGTCAGCAAACGCGGAGTTCAGATCCTTCGCTCGATCGTGAGGGCTTGATGTTCTGCGGGTTGTCGGGTACTCCACAGGGATCAACCCGGTTACCTCGGTGAGCCGGCGCATCGCCTGCTCGTGCACCTCGGGAAAGAACTCGGGCGCCGCGAACGAAGGTGACACGATCGCCACCGCATCGCCTGCTTCGGCCTTCTGGGGTGAGCGAATGCCATCTGTCATCGGAATCTGAGAGTAGAAGCGAATCCTGTGCGAGCACTGGATCGAAGGGGGAGTCGCCCAGTCACAGGGGAGTGTCACCCAGCGAACGCGGGTGAGTCGACTCTGCACTCAGTGTGATTCAACAACCACACTGAGTGAATGTTCGACCATCGTCTTCGCTCTCTTCTCGGCACGTTCGTGTTGCTCGCTGCCCTTTTGAGTTCGGCGTCGATTGCGGTGATGACAGCCCCTGCAGCGGCGGAGATCAGCCCCAACCCATCACCGAGCTGGGGAGTGTCGGGTCTTGGTGACACACAATTCACCGGTCCGATACAGAATCAGGTGTTCGCCATCGAGCAGATCGGTGACCGTCTCTTCGTCGGCGGCAAGTTCACCGAGGTTCGCCCGTATCAAAACGGCGTTCCAGAGTCGCAACCGTTTCTCGCAGCGTTTGATGTCGACACCGGTGACTGGATCAGTTCGTTTGCCCCAATCGTCGAGGCCCCTGTGTACGCATTGCAGGCATCCGCAGACGGTTCCCAGCTTTTCGTGGGCGGAGAGTTCGCCGACATCAATGGCGAGGCGTACACCGAAGGGCTTGCAGCGATTGATCCTTTGACCGGCGACGTCGATACCAGCTGGCTTGCTCAGCTCGAGAACCCGTTCACTTCCTATCCAGTTGTGGTCAAGACGATCGACATGACGTCGACGGATCTCTACGTCGGTGGCGTGATGACCCAAGCGGGCGGTCGTGCCGGAGTTCCCAGCGTTTCACTTGGTCGGGTGGCACGTCTTTCGTTGGCAGATGCCTCGGCCGACGCAAACTTCACACCAATGATCAGCGGCGGCTCGGTTTGGGGCATCGCTGAGTCGACGGATGGAGAACGAGTTCACCTCGGCGGCTACTTCTCATCGGTGAACGCGGAGCCCGACACGCAATATTTCGTGACTCTCGATGCCGATGACGGAGAACTTCTCGGGGGCATCAACCCTTACATTGACCAGATTGCCTACCCGACCCGCGGCTATCTCCAGGATGTTGAAGTCGCCGGTGATCATGTCTGGGTTGGCGGTTCGGAACATGTGATCTACCAGATGGACTCGAACAGTCAGGCCATCGAGCGCGTTCACTCGACCCGTCAGGGCGGCGACTACCAGGATCTCGAGGTGATCGGCGACCGGATCTACGGCAGTTGCCACTGCTATGTGAATCACTACGCGGACTACGACATCTGGGTCAACCGGCAGCTGCCCGTCCCCGATGATGTGCTCGTCTCACCAATCAAATACGTCGCGGCGTATGACGCGATCAGCGGCGACTACATCGAGGAGTTCCAGCTCAACGCCAGTGCGACACAAGCTGGCGTATGGGCAATTCACGGAGATGATCGAGGGTGTCTGTGGCTTGGTGGGGATCTGAGCGTCGTCGGATCCCTGGCCGAGGGAACCCAGGAATGGGCCGGAGGATTCGCTCGATTCTGTGAAGCTGGGGACGGCGCGCTCCCTGCCCCGACCGGGCTGCGCTCCACCTTCCAAGACAAAGGTCGCATCGTCACGAACTGGCAAACGATCGCTGGCGCAGCAGAATACGAAGTGTTCCGCGATGGAGTCTTCTTGGCGATCGATGACAACGGCTGGTTCACCGACGTAGGGCTTGAACAGGGAACCGAATACACCTACAAGGTTCGCGGCGTGAACGCCGCTGGTGACGTCGGTGACTTCTCCACGGAAATCACGGTGTCAACAACCGGAACGCCGCCGAACGGGACCTTGCCCGCTCCCCAGGATCTGACGTCGACGTTCCAGGACAAGAGCCGAGTCGTTCTCAACTATGGCGAAGTTGATGGCGCAGCGAGTTATGAGATCTTCCGAGACGGATCCCTGGCTGGCACTGACGACAACGGTTGGCACACCAACCTTGGCCTCGAGCAGGGAACTGACTACACCTACAAGGTCCGGGCCATCGCGGGCGATGGCACGCCAGGTGACTTCTCCTCGGAGATCACGGTCACGACGGCCGGAACACCTCCGAATGGAATGCTGCCTGCGCCGGCCAACCTTCGCTCGACCTATCAAGACCGCGGCCGAATCGTTCTAAACTACGGCGAGGTAGACGGTGCGGTGAGCTATGAGATTCTTCGTGACGGCGTCGTCGTTGACACCGATGACAACGGTTGGCACACCGATCTCGGGCTCGATCCAGGGACGACGTATACCTACGAGGTCCGGGCGGTCTCAGCGGCAGGAGTTCCGGGCGAGTTGTCGGCCTCCATTACGGCGTCAACTGCTCCCTAGCGGGCAGAGCCGGACCTGTCAGGTTTCCAGCTACCCATGACGGGGGACTAGCGTTGGCCAACCGACCAACAAAGGGGACCCACATGGCCGAGCACGATCTGGTGATCAGAGGCGGAACCGTGATTGACGGAACCGGTGGTCCCGCGCGGTCTGCAGATGTTGCAGTGTCCAACGGGACGATCACCGAAGTGGGATCTGTCGACGGTAGTGGCACGCGCGAAATCGATGCATCCGGGGCTCTTGTCGCCCCTGGTTTTGTCGATATCCATACTCACTACGACGGCCAAGCGACGTGGGACACAGCATTGGCTCCTTCGAGCTGGCACGGCGTGACGACCGCGGTGATGGGGAATTGCGGCGTCGGGTTTGCTCCCGTTGCCGAACACAATCGTGAGCGGCTGATTCAGCTCATGGAAGGCGTTGAGGACATTCCAGGGACAGCGCTCCACGAAGGGTTGAGCTGGAATTGGGAGACGTTCGGCGACTATCTGGATGTGCTCAGCGATCACCCGCGTGACATCGACCTGGGTGCTCAACTTCCGCACGGTGCCCTTCGCCTCCATGTGATGGGGGAGCGCGGGGCAACCCAAGAGCCAGCGACGGCAGAAGACATTGCGGAGATGGCCGAGCTGGCACGGCGGGCCATGCTCGATGGCGCGCTCGGATTTACCACCTCTCGAACCTTGAACCACCGAACCAGCCTCGGCGAGTACACCCCAACATTGAAGGCTGAGGCGGACGAACTCATCGGGATCGCTCAGGGCCTCGGAGCTGCCGGAACCGGGGTTCTTCAGGTCGTGAGTGACTTTCTTGATCTCGACTTCGAAATGGACCTCTTTCATCAGATGGCGGCCCAATCGGGTCGACCGATCTCGGTGTCGGTGGTGCAGGCACCGCAGCGGCCCGATGACTGGCGAGTGCAGCTCGATCGATTCGCGGAATCAACGGCTGCTGGTGTGACGATGCGAGGGCAGGTCGCAGCCCGTGCCGTCGGGCTTCTACTCGGTTTGCAGGGCACGCTCAATCCCTTCATGCACAACCCGGCGTACAAAGAGATCGCCGATCTTCCCCTGGCCGATCGAGTCGTGCGCATGCGCGATCCCCACGTCCGGGCAGCCATTCTCGGCAACTCGGAGATCGATCGATCGGTGCCGCTGATCGGTTCCAAGCTGGTCCAGAAGTTCAACCTGCTCTTCGCTCTCGGCAGCCCGCCGGTTTACGAACCAGACCCAGCAGACTCGATCGAGGGACAGGCGAAGCGGCGCGGTATCGCGCCAGCTGAACTGGCCTACGACATGCTGCTGGAAGAGGACGGAAAGGCGTTCCTCTATCTCCCATCATTGAACTGGGCCGACTCCAATCTCGACGTCGTCGGCGAGCAGCTCGCTCATTCAGCGTCAGTGCCTGGACTCTCTGACGGTGGGGCCCACGTCGGAACGATCTGTGACGTGAGCTTCCCCACAACGCTGCTCGAGTGGTGGGGTCGAGATCGCCCCCACGGTCGACTGCCGCTCGAAATGCTGATCGCCAAGCAGTGTCGTGGCACCGCCGAAACGGTCGGTCTGCTGGATCGAGGCATCATCGGGGCAGGCTTCAAGGCGGATCTGAATGTGATCGACTTCGATCGTCTTGCCGTGCAAGCACCGGAGATCGTG
>CALHCB010000106.1 GCA_937930695.1 uncultured Acidimicrobiales bacterium
TAGGCAGTGAGGGCGAATCACGCTGCCAGGACGGTGCAGGAACCATCGTAAGCTCCTTTCAGACAGGCCAATGGACTTGTCACGGCCTCCCTAAGTGAAGCGAGAATCTTCTCCGATTCGGTGGAGCTTCAGCACGTTCGTGCTGCGGGCAAACCCGACCGGCACCCCGGCCACAAAGATGACTCGGTCGCCCGTTTGCAGGACCCTGCGAGCCACGAGGAGGTCCGCGGCCGTGTCGATCATGGCTTCGAGGCTCGGCTCACGGCGGAACAGCAGCGGCCGAACGTGGGCCAGCACGGCCATTTTTCGGACGGTATCCGGTCGTGGGCTCAGGGCGACGATCTCGACGTCGGGGCGGAATCGCGAGAGGAGGCGCACCGTGTTGCCGGTCTCGGTGAAGCAAACGATGCAGTCCACGTCGACCTCGTTCGCCACATGGACGGCGGCCATGGCCGTCGCGCGGGAGAAGTGGCCCCGCTCGGGGGCGGACTCAAGGCTAGGCCTGTGGGCGTAGATTTCCGACCGCTCCGCTACCTGGGCAATGCGCGCCATCGTGGAAACGGCCTCGACGGGGTGCTTGCCCACCGCCGTCTCGGCGGAAAGCATGACCGCATCCGTGCCGTCGAGCACCGCGTTCGCGACGTCGGTGACCTCGGCCCGGGTCGGACGCCCCGCCTCAATCATCGACTCGAGCATCTCCGTGGCCGTGATGGTGTAGACGCCGGCAAGAACTGAGCGCTCTAGGATTTCCTTTTGCACGAGGGGCAGGTGTTCGATGTCGAGCTCGACCCCAAGGTCCCCCCTCGCGACCATGAGCCCGTCCGTGGCCTCAAGGATCTCGTCGAGGTTGAAGAGCGCCGCCTGGCGCTCAATCTTCGACACGAGGTCAATCCCGGGGGCCAATCCACGGATCTCCTCGAGCTCCGAAGCGTGCCCCACGAAACTGACTCCGAGCATGTCGACGCCGAGCTCCCGCGCGAGCTTGATCAGTTCCCTGTCTTCGGCGGTGGGCAGCTCGTAGCTCACATCGGAGTCCGGCAGGTGGACGCCCTTGCGATTCCCGACGGGTCCGGCTCGCTCACAGGTGGCTGTGATGGCTTCACTGTCTTTGGAGTTCGCGCGCAACAGCACCTGACCATCGGCGAGCGAGATCCGGTGCCCCGGCTCCACGGCCTCCAGCAAGTCCTCGACGCCGACGTAGACTTCCCCGGGCTCCGCCACGGCTTGGCCGGGCTTGACCCGCACGACATCCCCTTCCTTCAGCATGATCTTGCCGTCGGGGAACATGCCGGTCCGCATCTTCGGTCCAGGCAGGTCCGCCAAGACGGCGATGGGCGTCATCCGGTGGGCCGAAGCAGCCTTGATCAACGCCATGCGCCGACGGTGCTCATCGGGCGTTCCGTGGCTGAAATTCAGGCGTGCGACAGAGAGGCCCGCGTCGATCAGTTCACCGAGTCGATCCTCCGAGGCGGGACCGATCGTCGCAACGATCTTGGTGAAGCGGGTGGTTTCCCGAAGCCGCCGTTCAGGCGGCAGGAGGCGGGCAGGCAGTCGCTGGACTCGTTCACGCATGATCTCTTGCTCGAGAATCTCGGTGATGGCCTCGGTCTCGTTCGTGGTGGCGGTGGGCATTTGCGCGCCATTGTGCACGCTGCGGGATCAATGCCCAAGCAAGGGCACGCCAAACGGGCCTCTTTGCAGAATCTCCAAGGTCGCCGCAACGTGACGCAGACCTAGATCGAGGCCTCCATGATCTTCATCGGGATCTCTTGATAGGCGGGAAAGCGTCCGAGCTTTGCCTTCGAGAAAACAAGTTGGCCGTCCACTTCGATCTCGAAGCGGCCGCCGCTGCCTTCGATGCGCTCGATCTTCGCATCGGGAAAGGCGGACAGGATCTCAGCGGCCAGACCGGCCGCTTGCGCGGTGTAGTTTCACTGCAGGCAGAATTCGATGGATACGTTCATGGCCGCAGGGATAGCCCCATGCTGAGGACGAACCTAGCGTTCGATGGCCAAAAACGGGACGCGGGGAGGTGATTGGGACTTCGGGCGGCGCCTCGCTCGCCTACGCCGGGGATAATGAGAGTGCGATGAGCTGACGCAGTTCGGCCCGCCCGATCCCATTCCGCGTGCCCTATAGGTACGAGTCATGTTTTAGAGGGGAACCCGCAGGGGCCCCGTCGCCGTCCTCTGATATGCACAGTTGCGCAAGCACCGTATTCGGAAGCTTTGCGGACTTTGCCTTCTCACAAATTGGTCAGTGAATAGCGGGTTAACCCGCTTGGGATCTGACCGCTGAGCCGCGCCCCCGCGCATGGCCCAGTCCCTCTCACCGACACTCATTCTCCCACTCCCACAGTCGATGCTTCTTAGGACCTCCGGCACCCTCTTCGTCAGCGCGCTCTTCGCGATGACGGCGAGCGCCCAAAACAATCAAATCGGGACCCCCACCCAGAGCACGTCGAGCCCCGACGTGCTTCTTTCAAATTGGCAGGCTGACCACGGCGACTCGTGGCACATGGCCACCAACCGCATGACGGGCACACTGGAGATGCTCTACGGCGGCAACGCCCAGTCTCCGTTCGAGCCGAACACCAACGTGCCGTCAGACTGGTTCGCCCTCGGACGCCACTGGATCAACCAGACGAAGGCCATGCACATGGTCGACGGCGCTGAGCTCGTTGAGGAGCGCTTCCGCTACCTCCCGCTCGGCCAGGGCAACACGACGGACAAGATCACCGTTCGATTCAACCAAACGGTCGGCGGCGTCCCGGTAGAGAACGGCGCGATCAACGTTCTGTTCAGCACGAGCGGCCGCCTGCTCTCGATCCACACGACGGCAGCCCCCGAGGTCCTCGACCCGGGCGCCCGCCCGACGATCGGCGCTGGATTCGCGAACCTGGCAGCCGCCCAGGCCTTCGAGGCTGAGTTCGGCGTCGAGCCGAACGTCCAGGGCTCCGAGCGTCTCGTGCACGCCCACATTGACGGCGGTGAGACCCGCGTCTGGGCACTCGCCTGGCAGGTCGAGGCGATGTTCGAGGTCAAGGATGGGCAGCCCATCGGGCGCCTCTACACGATCGACGGCCACACCGGCGAGGTCCTGAAGTCGATCAACACCGTGCACAACTTCGACGTGCGCGGCACCATCAGCTCGAACGCGACGCCCGGCCTCACCGCCGACCGCGCCGCTAACCCGCCCATCCCGCTCGCGATGCCCCGCGTTCGCGTGACGAGCAGCGCAGGCAACGTCGAGACGGATCGCGACGGCAACTTCAACATCGCCGGCGTCAACACCCCGCTCGACCTCACGGTGGACTACTTCGGCGAGTTCACCAACGTCAACAACGACGCAGGCGCCGACTACTCCATCACATTCCAGAACGTTCAGCCGAACGTCCAGAACAACCTGCTGATGAACCCGTCGCCGACGGAGTTCGTCACTGCCCAGGCCAACACTCAGCTG
Organism: uncultured Acidimicrobiales bacterium; assembly: GCA_937930695.1. Classification (GTDB taxonomy): domain Bacteria; phylum Actinomycetota; class Acidimicrobiia; order Acidimicrobiales; family SZUA-35; genus CALEWY01. The sequence continues at coordinate 3,463 of CALHCB010000106.1, forward strand.
CACATCAACGTGCTGCGCGACTTCATCCGGGACCGCTTCCCGATGGACGACACGGCGGACTTCCGTGCGACGGCGATCGTGAACCTCGGCCAGACCTGCAACGCATTCTTCAATCCGCAGCTCGGAACGGTCAACTTCTTCAACGCTGGCGGTGGCTGCAACAACACGGCCTACAGCACGGTGGTCGCCCACGAGATGGGTCACTGGCTGAACGTCCGTTACGGAACGGACAACGGCTCAGACGGCATGGGTGAGGGCAACGCGGACGTGTTCGCGATGTACCTCTACGACAACCCCGTCGTCGGCGACTTCTTCTTCACCGGCGGTGGCAACATCCGTACGGGCACGAACACCCGACAGTTCTGCGGTGATGCAAGCCCCGGCTGCTACGGCCAGGTTCACACCGACGGTCAAGTTTGGATGGGCGCTGCCTGGAAAGTGCGCGTCAACCTGAACAACTCGCTCGGCAACGCCATGGGCGACATGGTGGCTGACAGCCTGTTCCTCGGCTGGATGAACAGCTTCAACCAGACGGGTATCCGCTCGATCATCGAGACCCAGTGGCTGACGCTGGACGACGACGACGGCAACATCAACAACGGTACGCCGAACTACCCCGTCATCGACGCGGGCTTCCGGACCCAGGGCTTCCCTGGCTTCGACCTGCCGCACGTCACGGTCAACAACGTGACGGACCTTCCGGACGTCACCTCGGCTTCGTCTAACTACACGGTTGACGCAGACGTCACGCTGAACCTAGGCACGAGCCTCTCGAGCGTCCAGCTCTTCTCCCGCACCGGCGGCGGCTCGTTCGTCTCCGCGACGATGGCCAACGTGGGTGGTAACTCCTTCCGCGGGCAGATCGCTGGCGGCATCAGCCCCGCCATTGTTGAGTACTACGTCGTCGGCACCGACAATCAGGGCAACACGGGTTCCTTCCCCGAAGAGGGTGCGAACGCGCCTCTCTTCTTCAAGGTCGGCACCACGACGCCCATCCTCGTCACCGACTTCGAGTCAGGCGCCGCAGGCTTCACCTCTGGCTTCGCTGGCGACAACGCCACGACCGGTATCTGGGAGCTAGGCAACCCGATCGGCACTGCAGCCCAGCCCGAGAACGACAACAGTAACCCCGGCACGAACTGCTGGTTCACTGGCCAGGGTTCGAACGGCGGCGCGCTCGGCGAGAACGACGTGGACGGCGGAAGCACCTCGCTCGTCTCGGCCGTCTTCGACGCGCAGGGCGCAGCAGGCGTGAGCGTCGAGTACGCACGCTGGTACTCGAACACCGAGGGCGGCGCGCCCAACGCTGACATCTTCGAGGTTCAAGTGTCGAACAACGGCGGCGCTTCTTGGGTCGACGCCCAGGTCATCGGCCCGGCTGGTCCGGAGACTGATGGCGGCTGGATCACGAGCAACGTTGAGCTTGCTCTGGCGGTCAACCCGACCGCGAACATGCGCGTTCGCTTCGTGGCTTCTGACCTCGGCACCGGCTCCATCGTCGAGGCCGCAGTGGACGACATCACGATCTCGATCCTGGTCGACGGCGGCCCGAGCACGTCGAACTACTGCATCACCAACCCGAACTCCACGGGCGTCGGTGCAACGATCTCCTCGGCAGGTAGCTTGAGCGTCTCCGCCAACGACTTTGTGCTCGTCTCGGCGAACCTCCCGGCGAACTCGTTCGGCCTCTACTTCTTCGGCACCATGCAGACGCAGGCGCCAATCAACGGAAGCATGGGCACGCTCTGTGTCACGGGCAACCCGCTTCGCCTCCCGGCAACGCAGGCCGATGTCTTTGGTGGCGCCACGTACGCCCTCGACTTCACCGGCACCACGAACGCCAACCAGATTCTTGCTGGCTCGACCTACAACTTCCAGCAGTGGTACCGCGATGCGGTGGGCGGCTCCGTGACGTCCAACACCACGGACGGTCTCGAAGTCGAGTTCTCGAACTGATCCCAGTGCCCTTGCCCTTGCCAGCCC
>CALHCB010000107.1 GCA_937930695.1 uncultured Acidimicrobiales bacterium
GATCGTCGAATTCTGGCAACGCAATCGGTTCGACCCCGTCGTTTCGACGCGCCAGCTCGAACTCATCGATCGCGTCGCGCACCCGCTCTCGCTCTTCTTCTGTCTGGCCCATGGAGCCGCCCAAGAGGCCATGGAGCTCGTCGAGCAAGCCAACGTCTGCTGTGGTCCAGCGAATGTGTTCGATGTCCTCTTCATCGACTCGCGATCGGTACATCGACTCTGCGACATCTCGTTCGATGCCGACCTTGTCTGCGGCGGAACGAAGCAACGCCTTGGAACCAAAGAGATCGTGCAACGCCCGTTCTGGGGTAAGCGGCGGGAAGTGGCGGAGTACATACTCCTCGACTGCCGGGGTCTGTCGGAACGAGGCCCGGGCTTCGGCATTCCCGTCTTCTCCACCATCAAACGCCGGGTTGTAGATCTCCGCCATGAGTGCATCGAGGATGAGCGAGCGGAATTCGTCGGCGCCGTCGTTGTGGGCCTGATGTCGGCGCGCCCGATCGAAGAGCTTTCGGGCGCGATCTAGTTCGATCCGAACTCTGGCCGACCCGAAGTAGACGTCGAGATGGGTCTTTGGTCGCCGTTGACGATCACGCACGGCGGCCGCGAGAAACGGGGCCATGATGGCCTGTCCCTTGCGACGCGCCAGCTCGGCTGCTTCATGAGTTCCGGTGAGAATTCCGGGATAGAGCTTGTTCGCAGTCACCGAGACAACGCCCGATTCACCGAGCGATGGCAGCACGCCGCTGATGTAGCTCAGGAACTCGTTACTTGGTCCAACGATCAGCACGCCAGAATCGGCAAGCGCCGCGCGTTGGTCATACAGCAAGTAGGCAGCTCGATGAAGCGCCACGACTGTTTTGCCGGTACCTGGCGCGCCTTGCACGACCAAAGGCCCTTTGCTCGAAGCTCGGATCACTGCATCTTGTTCGGACTGGATCGTGGCCACGACCGAGCGCATCTGTTCCTGAGTCGGAGCGGAGACCGAAGCCAAGATCGCTGCCTCGCCACGGAGACCCTGGGTGGTTCCGAGCGTCTCGAGGTCAAAGACCTCGTCGGAGTACCCAACGAGCACGCGCTCTGCCGCGTCGAACTGCAGGTGGCGCCGGTGGCGCACCCCGAGACTGTCCAACGGGGTGGCGCGGTAGAACGGGATCGCGGCCCTGGCTCGCCAATCGACCAACAGCGCATCGTCGTCATCAAGAACGGTCATCCGTCCGATGTAGAGCGGGCTGGCATCGGTAGTCGTGTAGTGACCAAAGGCCAACGCCTCGCCCTGCGCTTCGAGCTCAGCGACTCGCCGGGCAGCGTGCATCGCTCGATCAGAAGTCTGACGAACAAGTGCCGCCTCAACCGCGGCGTCTGATTCGGCGTCGTCGTCAAAAATGTCTCGGATGCCATCTGCCGTCATTTCTGCGGCTTCTGCTGCGAGCCCTTCTGCGACTCGCTGGGCGCGATCGAGTTCCGCCTGATGAGCGGCTGCTATTGCGGCGATCTTTGTTCGCTCGACCAAGAGCTCTTCGTCGGGATCCGACGTTGTTGGTGGAGGGGGCGCCACACGGTCAGGATAGGGCCGCCGGGTCTCAGCCCGGGTGTGGCTACTCTCGCTCCGTGATCGTCTTTGTCGACTACGAGCACGAGCTCGGCCGAAGCCAGCCATGGGGAGAAAAGATTCTCGCCGCCAGGACCTGGATTACCTACAGGCTCGAGGACCTCTCCGGTCAACATTGCATGTTGGTCCGCTATGACAAGATCACGCCCCAGCTCATGATCGATCTGGATGCCACCGCCTTGTTCATCAGCGGAAACGGCACGGATCTCGCGCACTATGACCAGGCATCTCTGGACCCCCTTCGCTCGATCGTGGCTGCGCGCCGGATCCCGCAGTTCGGGCTGTGCGGCGGTTTTCAGTTCATCGCCGAAACTCTCGGAGCCGAGGTGGTTCCCCTTGGCGGATCACTGCTCTCGATCGGTGCCGAGAGCGAAGAGACCAACAACTCGTCCGACAACGCTTCAGACTCGGCACCCGAGACGATCCGGGAAGTCGGGTATTCGGCAGTCGACATCTTGGCCGACCACCCGATCTTGGCCGGACTCGACGACCGACCGGTCTTCCGGCATGCTCACTCATTGCACGTTCCGCAACCACCCGCTGGTTTTGACGTCGTGGCATCGACCGAGATCACCCCGGTCCAGATGGCGATCAACGACGAGCATCGCATCGTCGGCACCCAGTTCCATCCCGAATACTGGACCGACGAACATCCCGCCGGCCGAACCATGATCAGCAACTTCTTGTCCTGGTCAGGAGTCTTCTCATGACAAATCTGACGCTCTACCCCGCTCGCCTCATCCGCACGTTGTGGACAGCCAATCCCGAGGCCAACGCCGTTTTGGTCGATGGCGATCGCATTGTTGCCGTCGGAGATCGTGATTCGCTGGCCCAGTGGGGCGAGGCCCAGATCGATGAGCGCTTCGCCGACAAGGTGCTCATCCCGGGATTCGTCGAGGCCCATTGCCACACAATGGCAGGGGGCATCTGGGGGCAGCCCTACGTTGGTTTCTATGACCGCACCGACCCCAAGGGGCAACGGTGGGAAGGGTGTCAGTCGGTCGAGGCCGTGCTCGAGCGCTTGGTCGAGGCTGAGGCGGCACTCGAAGATCCAACAGAGCCTCTCCTCGCATGGGGCCTAGATCCGATCTACTTCCCCGGTGAGCGATTGAACCGCCATCATCTTGACTCCGTCTCTGCCTCGCGACCCATGTTCGTTTTCCATGCCAGCGGCCACCTCGCAACGGTGAACACCGCCATGCTCGAACAACAAGAAATCGGCCCCGACCATCCGGCCGAGGGCGTCCCGAAGGATGACGATGGGTATCCACTCGGCGAGCTGCAAGAACCTGCCGCCATGGCGCTGGCTCGCCCTGGCTTTCTCGGGATTCTGCGCAAACTCAAAGAAGTCGGGGCCATGTGGGACTTTGGCTACATCGCCCGCAACGCTGGCGTGACGACCGCCGCGGATCTCGGCACCGTCCCTGAGCAAGAGTGGGATCTTTGGGCCGCCGAGGCTGCACACGAGGATTACCCCGTGCGAATCATGATGGCAGCCCGCGGTCACGTCGGCGACGACGCGGCCCTGGCCCAGCGCGTAATCGAGCGGATGGGGAACGGTTCAGAACGGATGCGTTTCGGCATCGTCAAGCTGATTCTCGACGGTTCGATTCAGGGCTACACGGCAAGGCTGCGAGCACCTGGTTACCTTCCCCAGGCCGATGTCGAAAACGGGCTGTGGGTCATTCCGCCAGAGGCGATGAACGACACTGTCGCCGCATTCCACGATGCCGGCCTCACCGTGCACTGCCACACCAATGGCGACGAGGCGCTCGATGTGTTCCTCGACGCTGTCGAGGCCGCGCTGGCCAAGACACCTCGGTGGGACCACCGACATACCTCCCAGCACTGTCAGCTCACGCACCCTGACCAGTTCCGTCGGATGGCATCCCTAGGGGTCTCGGGGAACCTCTTCACGAACCACCTTTGGTACTGGGGAGACCAACACCGGACCATGACCGTTGGAGAGGACCGAGCTGCGGCAATGAACGCCTGCCGTACCGCGCTCGATTCCGGCGTGCAGCTGGCCTTCCACTCTGATGCCCCGATCACCCCGCTCGGACCGCTTCACACGATGTGGTGTGCCGTCAACAGAGTGACGCCCTCCGGCCATGTACTCGGACCGGACGAACGCATCACGCCGAGCGAAGCATTGGAAGCCGCAACGCTGGGCGCTGCCTTTCAGCTCAAACTCGATCACGAGATTGGTTCGATCGAGCCGGGCAAGAAAGCCGACTTCACCGTCTTGGACGACGATCCGCTGAGCGTCGATCCGATGGCGATTCGAGATATCGGTGTGTGGGGCACGGTGCTTGCAGGCAAGGCGCATCGGTCCTCTCGTTGATCGGCGGACGTATTCCGGTCACGGTCTTGGGTGGCTATCTCGGTGCAGGCAAGACAACGATCGTCGCTCGTCTGCTCGAGACGACCACACAGCGAATCGCTGTGCTGATCAATGACTTCGGTGAGGTAAACATCGATGCGGACCGAATCGCTCGACGAAGCGATGACGTCATCGAGCTCACGAATGGTTGCGTGTGTTGCGCTCTCGTTGATGGGTTCATCGAAACCTTGGAGCGCATTCGTGCTTGGGAGAGCCCACCTGAGCATCTCGTGATCGAGCCCAGCGGCGTGGCAGATGCCATGGCCGTCGGTCAGTACGCTCACCTTCCTGGCTTCCGGCTCGCAGGTGTGTGCGTTGCTGTCGATGTCGGCGCTCCAGAGTTGCTCGAAGATCCCAAGATCGGGCCGACGGTCCGGCATCAGATCGAACGGGCTGATCTCATCCTGGCAACGAAGACTGATCTTCTCGAGCCCGGTGCGAGAGAATCCCAGACCGAGATCATCCGAATGCTCACGCCCGCCCCGATCATCCGCGTGGTCAACGGTGCGGTTGCCTCTGACGTTCTTCTCGGTGTCCAAACCCAAGCGGTCCGAATCGACTCCGGCCTCTTCGACGAACCGCTCCCCCACCCACCGGTCCGATCAGCAGCCGTGCAATGGCGGGCAACCGACAGGCCGGCGCTGGAGCGGTGGATCACCATGGCTCCCGCTTCGGTTCTTCGAGCCAAGGGATTCGTGCCGACGGAACCCGGGCTTGGGATCGACGTCGATCTGGTCGGCCGCCGAACACACGTCGCGGAGATTGTGGACGTCTCTGGTGCGGACGAAGGGACCTTCGTCGTGCTCGAGCTCGCACCGGAGGACGAGCCCGATGGCCTTAGTCAGGCGGTGCGGGAATGGTTGGCAGCCCGTCCGCCTCGATCCGCCTGAGCATCTCCAACGTCGAGCGAGTCATGACGGGATCGAGGTCCAATTCGTCAAAGTAGAGCGCACAGCTATCCATTTCGCGCCGACGGCGCCGAGCGAACGGCCCCAATCGAGCGACCGTCTCAGCCAGCCAATTGTCGCCACCAGCGTTTATCTCGTCGTTCATGTTGGCCCAGAGCCACTCGACGTCATCTGCGGCGTGTCCCGCATTCAACGCTTCGACCGCGACGGTCCCGAATCCTCGAAGCATCACGGCTCGTAGATACTTCCTGCTGGCCGCACGGCCAGCTTCAGGACCGCAATCTGTTACGTCGGCCCCGAGCGGATCCATCACGGCGACATACCGTTCTGCCCCGGACCCGGACGCCAACGCCCGGGCGCGGAGGCCAACTCCGGGAATACTCGAGAGCAACGCAACGTCGGCAAAGAGCACGTTCTTGCGTTCGGCCGTGAGAGCCAGACCACGCTTCATCTTCGGCGAACCGGTCGATAGATCCGCGTACACAGTTCCCGCCCCTAGTGAATCCAGGGCATCGGCCAAGGCCGCTGGCGCCCGAGCCGGAGGCGTGACCGCAAGAACGAGATCGGCGTTTTTGACCGAAGTTCCGGCATCGGGACCCCGCTCTGCCCCCTCCGGAGTTGGCACGTCAGCAGGATCAAACACCACGACCGCCGCGCCGGCGGCGACGAGGTCAGCAGCGATCAAGGATCCTGCCTCACCGAGCCCGAGTACCGTGATGTGCACCGAGCCGTTTGCACTCTTCGAAGACGCCGAGGTTGCCATCCCCCAACTATGGCACGATCACCGGCGCTTCAATTCCGATGCGTCCGGGAAGACTGCCTGGCTAGTTGTCGAGCCAAGACACGACGAGGCCCCGCAGCTTGTCGAGACCCGTGCCCTTCTCCGCGCTGACCCAGATCACATCGCCTTGTTCGAGGTCACAGCCCTCTGCGACTTCCTTCTTGCGTTTATCTCGGAGCGACGACTTCACCTTGTCGTGCTTGGTGGCGACGACGGTATGCGGCAAGCCATTGGCCCGGAGCCAATCGAGCATCTGCGTATCGAGCTTGGTCGGCCCGACAACACCGTCAACCAACACGATCACCATCATCAGGTTCTCGCGCTCCAGCAAATAGCTCTCGATCATGTTCTGCCATTGCGCTCGCATGTTTCCTGGCGCCTTGGCAAAGCCGTACCCAGGAAGGTCGACCATGGTCTTGGACAGGCCAGGTTGTTTGTCCCTCGGGTCGCCGACCTCGAAGAGATTCAATAGACGAGTCCGACCAGGGGTGTTGGAGACGTGGGCCAACTTCTTGCGGTTGGCCATGGCGTTGAGCAGCGAAGACTTTCCGACGTTCGAGCGACCGACCACGGTGATCTCCGATCGCGACGACGGAAGCTGATCGTGTCGCGATGCTGATTGCACGAACTCGACTCTGAGCGGTGGCACTATTCGACCTCGGAGACAGGAGCGAGAGGAGCAAAGAGGTCAACGGGGTTGCCGTCGGGATCGTGGATCGTCGCATACCGCTGTCCCCAGAAGGCATCGAAAGGCTCGACAGCACCATGACTGCCCGATTCGACGAGCGAGGCGAATCGTTGATCGACCTCTTCTGGGCTGTCGCAGAGAAAGGCCAACGACATGCGATGGCCGCCGGAGGGCGGTTGCCATTCGGAGAAGCTCTCGACGACTGCGATCGTGTCGAACATCAGACGCACGCCACCCTCGATCGTGGCTTCGACGTGACCTTCGCCTTCGATCTCGCCAAACTCGAGTCCCAGCTGGCGATAGAACGCCATCGTCACCGCCAAGTCGTCAACCACGAATCCGAAGGCATCAAGACGCATTCCAGAAGCCTACGAGACGGGAAACGAATCAGTTGTCGCACGAAAACGGTGAGAGGATGCGCCGGTGACACCCGGACCCGAAGAACGCTCGCCCGTCGCTGAGCTTCTTTCCGACAGAAACTTCCGACGCTATTGGATTGCTCAGATCCTCGTCTTCGGCACAAACGGAACGCTCCGGTTCACGTTCGTCTGGCTGATCGTGACGCTCACAGATTGGCCGTCTGCGGAAGGGTTGTTGGGCATCGCCCTCGGGGTGCCCGCTCTGGTGCTGGCCCTCCCAGCGGGCGCGTGGTCTGACCGTATGGATCGCCGAAAGTTCATCCTCGTGTGGGTCGGCATCTCCACGATCTTGCTCGCGACATGGGCGGCCATCGTCGCAGCCGACGCAGCAACCCCTCGGTTGACTGGCGTCGCCGCAGCGCTACTTGGCACGGCGCTCGTGATGATGCAGCCAAACCTCAATGCGATCGTTCCCAAGTTGGTGCCCCGCGAACGGCTGATGAACGCAGCCGCTCTGCAGAACGGTGGTGCCCAGGCAGCCAACTTCCTCGGCCTCGGATTCGGCGGTGGCGCCATCGCCTTGTTCGGCAACGAGGGCGGGTTCGCCCTCTTGGCCATCGTGATGGGATTCGCCTTTTTCCTTTTGTGGGGCATCACGATCCCTCCGGATCCTCCATCAACGACGGAACGTCAGCGGCTGCGCACCGATGTCATGGAAGGTCTTCGATATGGCCTTGGATCGGAGCCCCGCCGAAGCCTGCTCATCGCCACGCTCGTCCTCGGATCCTCGTTCAGCGTGATGCAGATCGCGATGCCCCGGGTGGTCGAGGAGGACTTTGGGAAGGGTTCGATCGCCGCAGGTCTCCTTCTTGGCACGTTCGGCATCGGCATGCTCGCAAGCTCGGCGGTCGTCGCTCGTCGGAAAGACATGCGCCACGGACTCAACGTGGGGCTATTCATCGGCATCGGGTTGGGAATGGGCCAGTTCTTACTGAGCCTCGCTCCGAACTATTGGGTTGCCATCTTGGTGATGATCGGTTGGGGCATCAATGCTGGCATCGCCATCGCCTCACACCGCACCCTGCTCCAGCAGCGAACTGACGACGCCATGATGGGACGAGTCATGGGAATCATGACCCTTGGATTCTCTGGCGGGCTGCCGTTTGGTGCCCTTGCGCAGACGGTGTTGGCTCCAGCACTCGGGCCGGTCCTCACGATGCGGGTCGTCGGCCTGGCAACGATGGCCATCACCATCCCACTTCTCTTGCTCCGACCTTCGATTCGCAACGCGTAGACAGCCGCTACTTCCAGCGAACGAGTTCTCGGTCGATCTCCTCCACACTCCGCACACCGGTCAGTGCCATCGTGCGGCGCATGCCGATATCGAAGAAATCGATGAGCCAGTCGACGCCACGCTCACCCGCGGCGCCCAGGGCATAGAGATACGGACGTCCAATCGACACCGCATCGGCGCCCAGGGCCAGGGCCTTCACTACATCGCTCCCTCGCCGAGCCCCGCCTTCGCAAATGATGGCGATCTGTCCTCCGACCTCCTGTGCGACCGGCTCGACGAGTTCGATCGGAGCTGGCGCATCATCAAGTTGACGACCCCCGTGGTTCGACAGGGCGATGCCAGCCACGCCAGAGGCCACCGCCTGCTTGGCATCCGCAACGGTCTGGACGCCCTTCAGAATGATCGGCCCATCCCAAATCGACCCGAGCCACTCAACATCATCCCAGGACAGGGACTGTGTGAACTGTCCGTTCACTAGTTCAGCCAACGACACCGCGCTGGAACCATCGTCGTCCCCAACCCCGACGACATTGGCGAAGGTGATCGGTTCGTTCCGCAGGAAGTCCACCGTCCACTGCGGATTTCGAATGCCATCGATCACCGTGTCGAGACCGATCTTTGGCGGCAGCGTGTAGCCCCGGCGAACGTCTCGTTCTCTGCGTCCGAGCACCGCGGTATCGACAGTCAACGTGAGCGCTTCGTAGCCCGCAGCAGCTGCCCGTTCGACCATGTTGGTGACAAGGCCGCGGTCCTTCCAGGTGTAGACCTGGAACCACTTCGGCCCGTCGGACACCGCGGCGACCTCTTCGATGGAACGAGTTGCGAGTGTCGACAGGCCATAGGGAATTCCGGCTCGCGCGGCGGCTCGAGCGACGGCCAGCTCTCCTTGGGAATCGGCAATCCTCGTGAAGCCCGTCGCGGCGAACAACAGCGGCGAAGGCAGCGTCTTGCCCAGCAGCGTGATCGAGGTGTCGATATCGCTCACGTCTCGCAGAATGCGAGGCCGGAATTCGAGCTTGGCGAAACCATCAGCATTGGCGGCGAGGGTTCGCTCGTCTTCAGCTGCACCGTCGATGTAGTCGAAGATTCCTCGGGGAAGCCGACGTTTCGCCTGGCGTCGCAGGTCGCTCACGTCAGCAGTGGTGTTGAGCATCCGGGTGATCGGATCTCGCTCGAACTCCTTGAACCGAACAACGGATCGAAAACTGTCGTAGGCCTGCTTGCCCGGTAGTGCCATGTAACGAATGTAGACCGCATGGCTCGAACTCACCCCGTGGGGCGCCCGGCGCTATTGCGCTATGAGTTTGCCAAGCGTTCTTGGTCAGTCATTGCGCCAACGAGAATGTCGAGCGTCGCAGTCGCTGGGTCGCCCGTGAGCGTCAATAGATACCACTTGTTCTCGACGGTGAAGGCCAACCCGTAGTTGACAACCGGACCGATTTCGTCTTCGCCGTCTTGACGGAATCCACGAACCCCTTCGAATCCGTCGACATCAAAGATCTCCACGTCGAACCCCGTGAGAGTGATGAACCCGTCCTCCATATAGAAGTCCGCGTCCTGCGCAGTACCGAACTCATACACCTGGCTGATCACGACGTCCTGTGTGTCGTTACGAAACACCCGTGCCCAGCCGCCACGGAATCCGCGAGTCTCGAGCAGCGGTAGCTCCTCGGTCGGGTCAGGCTGACGCTCTGACGCCGCGGCGATGTCGAGGAACGTGTCGGCCCCCGGCTCATCGAGACGGTTGAACCACATGACTTCCGGAATGAGGAGTGCCGAGAGCTGGGCAGGATCGAGGGGCTCATCTGAAGGCTGCTCTTGTGGTGCCACGGTTTGTTCTCCGTCTTCGTTCTGTTCCCCAGTGGGCAGTTCAGGCGCAGGGTCAGCGT
>CALHCB010000108.1 GCA_937930695.1 uncultured Acidimicrobiales bacterium
GTGCAACATCGTGATGGCGGGGTTGACGTGGAGGATCGTGCCGTTGACGTCGGTAACGATCATGAGATCGGTCGCCAATTCGTTGAGGCGCGTCAAGCGCTCCTCAGTGGAGACCTCTCTTGGATCGCGGACGCCCATGAAGTGGTCATCGACCTCTTCAACGGCTCGCTGTAGCGAGGTTGTTCGATCGCAGACATCGGCTTGTTCGAGCCTCAGTCGCCGGAAAAGGCCAGTCGAGACGGGCTGTCACCGGTAGCTTGAGTGCGTGATTGATCTCCGCCGTTTGAACGACGATGCCGACTACCGGGCAGGTGCTATCCGCAAGGGTGCAACCGAAGAGGCTGTAGCGAGTCTGCTCGCTGCTGAGTCATCTCGCCGCAAGCAAATGACGATGGTGGAAGACGCCCGAGCGGCAGCAAATGCAGCGTCGAAAGAGATTGGCCGAGCCCAGCCAGATGAACGAGAAGCGAAGATCGCGGCCGCGAGCGAGTTGAAAGAGGGACTGGGCGCTCTGGAGGCCGAGCTCGCTGAGCTGCAAGCCAGCGTTGAGGAGATTGCCCTCACGGTTCCCAATCCAGCGCACGAGTCGGTTCCCGACGGTGGTGAAGATGCGTTCCGTATTGAACATGAGGTCGGGGATCGCACACCAGAGCCTGCTCTTGATCATGCAGCCATTGGAGAGAAGCTCGGCATTGTGGATACAGAGCGCGCCGTGCGGATGTCTGGCAGTCGCTTTGCGTATGTCCTGGGCGATGCCGTTCGGTTGCAGTTCGCTCTGGTGCAGTATGCGATGGACAAACTCCTCGGGCATGGGTTCATCCCCGCGGTCGTTCCGGTGTTGGTTCGCGAAGACATGATGGTCGACGCGGGGTTCTTCCCGACCGATCGCGATCAGGTATACGAGTTGGAGAAGGACGAGCTCTTTCTCGTTGGAACATCCGAGGTCGGACTTGCAGGTATTCATCGCGGTGAACGCCTCGACGAAGCCGATCTACCTCGCCGCTACGTCGGCTACTCCAGCTGTTTTCGCCGAGAAGCAGGCACCTACGGCAAGGACACATCCGGCCTCTTCCGCGTGCACCAATTCGACAAGGTCGAGATGTTTTCCTACTGCCATCCCGATGGTTCCTGGGATGAGCTCGAGGTGCTCCGGACCCTCGAAGAAGAGATCTTCTCCGAGCTCCAGATTCCGTATCGAGTGATCACGGTTGCCGCGGGCGATCTCGGGAATGCTGCAGCAAAGAAGTACGACATCGAGGCGTGGATTCCAAGCCAACAGGCGTATCGAGAGGTGACGAGTTGCTCCAATTACACCGACTACTCGGCTCGACGAATGGGCACGCGAGTCAAGCTGGAAAAGGGCGCTACGGCGCTGCACACCCTCAACGGCACCGCTGTCGCGATCGGTCGTACGCTGCTGTCGATTTTCGAAAATCACCAGTTGGCTGACGGGACCGTTTCGGTTCCTGAGGTACTTCGCCCGTTCTGCGGTGGGCTGGAAGTGGTCGGCCCAACCGGCTGAGAGCGACTGCTGAACGGGTGTAGGTCCTTTGGCCTGCGAAATGGGCCTGATGCATGCTTCTCCCGAAGGGTGGGAAGTCTTAGGCTTTCTCTGTATCGAGCCGGGGGGCCGCCGATACTTGGTGTGAACCGGCCGAATTCAAAGGACGTCATCGACGCCGTCCCTGATGAAGCGAGACACACCATGGATGCACCAAGGCAACGAAGCCTGCACCAGACCGCGGTAGAGCAGTTCCAGCGAGCAGCTGACCTCATTGGGGTTGCTGAACCGACCAGAACGATTCTGGCTCACCCGAAAAACGAGGTGATTGTCAACTTTCCTGTGGAGCTTGATGATGGCTCATGGGAGATGTTTCGCGGCTACCGCATTCAGCACTCCAACATTCTGGGCCCCTTCAAAGGGGGTATCCGATTCCATCCTGACGTCGATCTCGATGAAGTCACCGCACTCGCTGGCTGGATGACGTTCAAATGTGCGCTCGTCGGGATTCCGCTCGGGGGAGCGAAGGGTGGTGTCACGATCGATCCATCCGCCTACTCCTCGGCTGAACTCCAGCGCGTTGTTCGACGATTCACCCATGCGCTGGGCTCGAACATCGGTCCAGAGCACGACATCCCGGCTCCCGACGTGGGCACCAATAGCCAGATGATGGATTGGCTCATGGACACGTACGCAAACATGAGCGGCCCGAACAATCGACAGATGGTCAAGGGTGTCGTCACTGGCAAGTCGTTGGCCACTGGCGGCTCCGTCGGTCGCGAGGAAGCCACAGGCCGAGGCGTTTTGTACGCACTGCGGCATTGGTGCGGCGAGACTGGCGAACGTCTCGACTCGCTTGGCGTGTCGGTGCAGGGGTTCGGCAACGTCGGGTCACACTTTTCTCGGCTTGCTGCACAGGAAGGGTGTCGGATCCAAGTCGTCGGCGATCACACGGGAACGATCGGTGCTGAAAAGGGTCTCGACGTCGAGAGCCTGAGCACGTGGGTGCGCGAGCACGGCGGAGTCGCCGGGTTCCCTGATGCAGACGTGCTGTCGACGGAAGAACTGTTTTCAACGCCAGCGGATGTCTTCGTGCCCGCAGCCCTTGAGAATCAAGTGACCGGCCCGCGGGCGACTGCGATGGATTGCCGTCTCATCATCGAGGCGGCCAACGGACCAACAACACCTGAGGCAGAGGCGATCTTTGCTGAGCAGGGTGTGGAGATCATTCCGGACATTCTGGCCAACGCCGGTGGTGTGGTTGTCTCCTACTTCGAGTGGTTGCAGAACAAGTCGGCTCGGTATTGGACCGAGGAAGACGTCGATGATCGCCTCAGGAAGATTCTGTGGGAAGCCCACGACAACGTGGTCGCTCGCCGAGCCGAACTCAGGTGCAGCCGTCGTGAAGCGGCCTATGCCGTTGCCCTCGATCGACTCGTTGAGGTATACGAGTTGCGGGGCATTTTCCCGTAGCTCGTCCCACATGAAGGAATGCTGAACGCCGTTTGAGGGGTTCTGGGTGCATGACCTTGCGAGGCCTGTCGAGAAGCGTTTTCTTGCTCTGCATCTTGGCATCGGCATGTGCTGCGGATGAGCAAACGAGTGCCACCAGCGAACAGGCACCGGTCGACGCTGGACGACAGATCAGCACCGTTGGAGCAGCTCGTCCCCTGGAGCTGACTGATGTTGCAACAACACCCAATCTCGATCGCTCGATCGCAATCGTTGATCTGGGGCGCATCATCTTCGACACGTTCGATGGCGGTGGTATCC
The DNA here is from genome assembly GCA_937930695.1 of uncultured Acidimicrobiales bacterium. Classification (GTDB taxonomy): domain Bacteria; phylum Actinomycetota; class Acidimicrobiia; order Acidimicrobiales; family SZUA-35; genus CALEWY01. The sequence continues at coordinate 3,275 of CALHCB010000108.1, forward strand.
CACTGTCCGAAGCTGATGACGCGACCATTCTTCGGCTTCGGGATGCTATTGCTCCCCTCGATGCTCCGCTCTATCAAGACCACGCGGCAGCAGGGAACTGGCTGAATGGCGATGATCTCGTTGTTGGTTATGTCGATCCGCAAGGCGGCGCGTGGGCGTACGCGGTACGGATTCTCAATTCTCGGGAGATCGTCAACGACGAGCTTGGTGGTCTTCCGGTTGTGGTCACGTACTGTCCGCTGTGCGGCAGCGGCGTGGTCTATGCCCGTGGGCTCGGCGATCTTGCTCTGTCCTTCAGCAACACGAGTGCGCTCTTCGAGAACGACATGGTCATGGTCGATCGAGAGACGGGCACCTATTGGTGGCAAGTTGCTGGCACGGGCCTCGTCGGGGAGCGAGCCGGTGCGTCACTCCAGCTGTTGCCGTCGCAGACCACCACCTGGGCGTCGTGGCGAGAGCAACACCCATCGACCCAGGTGATGGCTCGCCCGGATGGGCGGGACTATTCCCGTGATGCGTTTGAGAACTACGGAGCGTCGCTCGACGCTGGCCGGACGCCGTTTCCAGTTCGCCCCGACAGCCTGACTGATGACCGACTGGCCCCTTCAGATCGTGTCGTCGTCATCTCAATCGATGGCGAGAGCCGGGCCTGGGCGACTGCACCGGTTCGTACGGTCGACGCCGTCGTCGGCGGTGTCGAGGTCACGGTGAGGACCGATGGTGTAGGAGCGGTGGTCACAACTACGTCGGGAGAGCTCGTCCCGAATCGCACCGCCTTTTGGTTCTCCGTTCTGACGACCGATCCGAACATCGCGCTCGGCGAATAAGTGGCTCGCGGTTGTGACACGCAAGGGGCAGAACACGCCAGACTCGAACAATGCGAGCGTTCAAACAGGTTGATGTCTTCACAGCTGTGCCCTTCATGGGAAACCCGGTGGCCGTTGTCCTCGATGCAGAGGGCTTGACGACGGAGGAAATGCAACAGTTCGCAAATTGGACGAATCTCAGCGAGACCACCTTCGTCTTGCCAGCAACAAGCCAGAACGCGGACTATCGAGTTCGCATCTTCACCACGACGAACGAGCTGCCGTTCGCCGGCCACCCAACCGTCGGGACGTGCCATGCGTGGTTGGAGGCAGGGGGCGTGCCGCAAAACACCGACCGGATCATTCAGGAATGCGAAGCCGGCTTGATCCCGCTTCGCCGCACTGAAGATCGCCTCTCCTTTGCCGCACCAGGATTGCTGCGATCTGGTGAGGTTGATGAGGCCGACCTCGATCTTGTTTGCGCCGTGTTGCAGATTTCCCGCCACGAAATCGTGGCGGCCCAATGGGCGGACAACGGTCCCGGTTGGGTCGCCGTTCTGCTGGAGAACGCACAAGCAGTCCTGGATCTACGTCCTGACTTCAGTGCCGTAGACAGCTATGACATTGGCGTTGCTGGGCCGCATCCAGTCGGTGTTGCCGGGCTGCACGGTGAGGAAAGCGACATCGCGCTGGAGGTTCGTGCCTTCTTCCGGTCGAATGGGCAGCCGGCTGAAGATCCTGTGACGGGAAGTCTCAACGCCTCACTGGCTCAGTGGCTCTTGGCCGACGAAGTGCTGACTGCTCCGTACGTTGCTGCTCAGGGAACCGCGCTCGGGCGAGCTGGTCGAGTGTTCGTCGATCAGGCCGACGGCGAGATCTGGGTCGGTGGCGATGCCGTCACATGCCTCGACGGGCAATGCTTGGGGCTCGGCCTGTCTCCCGCTTGAACGCTCGGCTGAAGGCGGCCTCAGACTGATAGCCAAGCTGGTCAGCGATCTCGAGGATCGAGGCGTGTCCCTCGTGCAACATGTCTTGGGCAAGCTGCATTCTCCAACCCGTGACGTATTGCTTTGGCGACTGGCCCACCAGATCCGAGAATCGGGCCGAGAATCCTGAACGCGACATTGCGACCTCGTTGGCGAGCGTCGTTACGGTCCACGCCCTCTCGGGATGCCGGTGAATCATGGCGATGGCATGGCCGATGCTCGGATCTCGAAGCGCGCCGACCCAGCCGAGCTGCGCAGCTGGGTCCGTGTCGATCCAGGATCGGATTGCCTGGATCACCAAGATGTCGCACAGGCGGGTGACAACAGCCTCGCCGCCAGGTCGGGTGGTGTGCGTCTCTGCAGCCATCAGCGACATGAGGCCCGCGAACCACTGCCAGTCAGAACGCGTGGCGGCAGCAGAGATGTGAATGAGATCGGGAAGCATCTTGATCAACGATCGAGCCGCTGGATGACCGAACTGAACTACTCCACAGATCAAGTCGACTGGTTCTCCTCCACCCCCATGCCGCAAGACGGCGTATTGCCGACTGATGTAATCGTGCGGCAGGTCAAACACATTGGGCGTGGGCGAATCGGCGTTGTCGAACGCGGTGTGGCCGGAACCATGAGGGAGCACCACGACGTCTCCAGCACGGACTCTGCACTCGGTGCCGGAGTAGTCGACGAGCGTGCAATCGCCAGCCGTGACCACGTGGAACCAGACGCAGTCGTCCATGGGCGGTAGATCGACGCCCCAGGGAGCGGTGAGCTCGGACCGGCAATAGAACATGCCGTCCATGCGAACGAAATGCAGGGCTTCAGCCAGGGGGTCTGCGATAAGGGGTACGTCTGGACGTTCGGTCATGGGCTTACTCCGACTCAGTGACGAGGGGAACGGAGGCCGCGAGAAGAAAGGCCGTGACCGCTGCGGTTGTCCGAATGTGATGCCACCGGTTCCATGGTCCCTCATAGGCCGCTCGTTGTTCCACCACTTGCGAGGTTGAACTTGCCGCGAGGTCGAACTGGTCGAGCGCATTGTTGAGCGGAACGTTCGCTCCGAACGTAATGCCGAGCAGACCGACAACGTAGGTGGCGACGGCTCCGAAAAGGAGCCAGGCTCGGCGCTCGTCACCGATTCGTAGATGCATGACGGCAGCGGCCGTAAGCACGATCGGGGTGCCGAGGAAGACGGCGACGAATGGAGGATTGACAATGGCGACGTTGATGTTTTGCATCGTCGAGATGTAGGTGGCGTCCGATGTGCGAAGCAGTCCCGGAATGACCGAAACGCTCCAACCGAAGAAGAGACCAGCGGAAAGGCCGGCCATTGCCAGTCCGGCGAGAACGACGATGGTCCGGGCCGTCATCGCAGAACTCCGCCGGCACGACCAACATCTGTGAGTTGGAAGCTCCCCGCACCGTTGTTGAGCGGGTCCCGAATGAGATCGATGATCTTGGCTCCTGGCCCATAGCTGTGGACCGAACCGGTGGGTTGCACTCGGATGAAACAGGCGTCGGGCATTTCCAGCGCTCCGTGGCCGGTAATCGACCGAAGTTGGCCTTGCTCGATTAACCGTTGGGCTGACGGGTCATCGAGCGAAACGAGCGTGGCGGACGCTTGGAAGTGGATGGTGAATGGTGGGCCAGCCGGCATCCGCCGGAAGGGGATGGTGATGCCAGCGTGCGGGTTGGTCTCGACGTTGCGGGCCTTACGGCTTGTGCGCATTGCGTGGATCCACAGCGTGGTGTCGACAGCGTCATAGACCACCCCTGCGCTGTGAGGCCGGCCGGCGGCTGAAACCGTTGCGATGGTGCAGAAGTGTTTCTTCGCGATCGTCCGAAGGATTCGGCGGGCCTGCTTGTCGGCAGCTTGAGGTGCGTTGGCTTGAGTTGTTGTCATGCATCCAGCTTGAGAGATCAAGTCCGGATGGTGAATACCTCAACGCCCACGTTTCTTGACCGAACGTCCAAACTGACGGTCGCCTTTTGTCGAAGGCAAAAGGCGGTTAGTGAGCGAAGCGAACGGCGGTTGGGTCGCGTTTTGCCGAAGGCAAAAGGCGGTTAGTGAGCGAAGCGAACGGCGGTTACCAGCGGGACTGGCCGAGTTTGTACCCAACCGAGCGCACGGTCTGGATGAGGCTCGAGTGCTCTTCTCCGAGCTTTGCTCGAAGCCGTCGAACATGAACATCGACCGTTCGGGCGCCGCCGTAGTAGTCGTATCCCCACACCCGGTTGAGCAGCGTTTCCCGAGTGAACACTTTCCCGGGATGTGACGACAAGAACTTCAGCAGTTCGTATTCCATGAAGGTGAGGTCGAGCGGGCGACCGTCGATCGCCGCTTGGTAGGTCTCGACGTTCAGTGTGAGGGGCCCGTGCTGCACGATTTCGGGTCGGATGCCTCGCCCGGCTTTCCACAGAAGATGGCCGAGTCTCGCTTCGAGTTCACGGGGGTGAAACGGCGTGACCATGAAGTCGTCGAAGAGATCGTTGCGATCGTCCAGTTCTGTGAGCTGGTTTCCGTTGACCAGAACCAGCAGCGGTTCAACGGGCACGTCGCGTCGACGAAGCTCTCGACAGATCGACCACGCGGCGTCGGAGTCTTCGTCGGCACAAATAATGGCCCCGGTCCACCCATCGTCGGGTTCGGCATCTCGAAGGTCCCCGATTGTCGTGACCGCGCGCCACTCGTAGTTGCCGAAATCGAGGGTTCTGACCAGCTCAGTGGGAGCAGGATTGGGAAAAAGTACGAAAGTCTCGCTCGTCATGTCAGCGGCTACCAGGAGGGGAGATAGCGCTCGAGTTCCCACTGACTGACATGTGATTTGTAGTCCCGCCACTCTGATCGCTTGTTCCGAAGGAACCATTCGAAAATGTGTTCGCCCAACGCCTCACGGACCAGTTCGGACTTCTCCATCTCGTCGAGGGCTTCGGCCAATGAGGACGGCAGGGGTTGGAAACCCTTGTCCACGATGTCTCGGTCTTCGAGGCTGAAGAGGTTGACATCAAGCTCTGAGGGAAGCTCGTAGCCCTCCTCGATGCCCTTCAGGCCTGCCGCGAGGATGACCGAGAGTGCGAGATAAGGATTGCAACTGGGATCTGGAGATCGAAACTCGATACGGGTCGAACTTGGCTTGTCAGGTTTGGTGACCGGGACTCGAATCAGCGCCGACCGGTTGTTCTGCGCCCAGCTGACCCACACGGGGGCTTCGAATCCTCGAACGAGACGCTTGTAGGAGTTCACGAGCTGGTTGGTCACCGCAGTGATTTCTCGTGCGTGCACCAGCAGGCCTGCCATGAACGACTTCGCGATGGGGCTGAGCGAATACTGCTCGCCCTCGGCGTGAAAAGCGTTGGACTGTTCGTCGAAGAGGGACAGATGCAGGTGCATGCCAGATCCCTGGACACCGGCGAGAGGTTTTGGCATAAAGCTTGCGAACCGGCCGCGTTCGAGTGCGAGCTCTCGAACGACGAGCCGGAACGTCATGATCTGATCGGCCATGGTGAGAGCGTCGGTGTAGCGAAGGTCGATCTCATGCTGGGAGGGCGAGTCTTCGTGGAAGGAATACTCGATCGGGATGCCCATGGCCTCGAGCACTGACAGCGTCTGGCGACGCAGATCCGACGCGACGTCGCTCGTGGTGAGATCGAAGTATGAGCCTGAGTCGAGAAGCTGAGGAGCATGTGTCGGCTCACCGTCGGCGAAGTAGAAGAACTCCATTTCGGGAGCGACCATGAATCGGAAGCCTGCGTCTCCGGCCTTGGCAAGGTTTCGCTTCAGTACATGTCTCGGGTCGCCCTCGAAGGGCTCGCCGCTGTGGGAGTGAATGTCGCAGAACATCCGACCGGTTGTGCCGCCGTCAGCCCACGGCAACGTTTCGAACGTGTTTGCGTCGGGAAGGGCGAGGACGTCCGACTCTTGAATTCTGCTGAACCCATTGATGGCTGAACCGTCGAAGCTCAACCCCTCCTCGAACACGGTCTCGAGCTCTGCCGGAGAGATCGCAACTGATTTGAGCTGGCCGAGGACGTCGGTGAACCACAGCCTGATGAGCTTGACCGCACGTTCTTCAGCTGCCCGAAGGACATATTCGTTCTGTCGTTCCACGTCCACCGTCTTATCAGCGGACTGGCGTCGAGTCACCAGCGGAATTGCCTGAAGCGGCTTCGGTTCACACGCCGTTCACATTCCGGAAGTGGAACTGACTCGAATCGACTGTTTCATGGATCTGCAAGGTCGTCGGCAGAATCTGTTCGGCGCTCGATGATTGCTGTGTAGCAGCGGAAAGTGTTGGAGAAACCTCGTGGTGTATCGCGCTGAATACTTGTGGATTGATGGAAGCGAACCGACTCGCGAAATTCGATCGAAGACCAAGGTCCTCGCCGACGGCGATGAGCCGGGCATCTGGGGCTTTGACGGTTCCTCAACCAACCAGGCAACTGGCGACAACTCCGATGTCGTACTGCAGCCTGTCTTCAATTGCCCGGACCCGATTCGGGGCGGCAACGACATTCTCGTTCTGTGTGAGACGGCGCTCACCGCCGACTTGTCGCCGCACCCGACCAATACCCGGGCTCCGGCTCGCGAGGCGCTGGACAAGTATGGCGATCAAGAGCCTTGGTTCGGTCTCGAGCAGGAATACACGCTGATCAACCCGGCAACGGGCTGGCCGGCCGGTTTCCCGCCAAATGGCTTCCCCGCCCCTCAGGGCCCGTATTACTGCGGAGTTGGCGAACTCAAGATCCACGGCCGCGATCTCATCGAAGAACACACCAGCGCCTGCATGGCTGCTGGCCTGAAGATCTCCGGAACCAATGCCGAGGTCATGCCTGGCCAGTGGGAATTCCAGATTGGACCAGCCGACACCGTTGAGGTCGGAGACCACATGTGGGTTGCTCGTTACCTTTTGTTCCGCCTCGCAGAGAACCATGGCGTCGAGGTCAGCATCGAAGCCAAGCCGATGAAGGGCGACTGGAACGGTGCAGGTATGCACACGAACTTCTCGACCAAGGCCATGCGCGAAAGCTATGACCCGATCATCGCCGCATGTGAGGCAATGGGAGCCCCGGGTAAGCCCGAAGAGCACCTCGCCGGATACGGCGTTGGTATCGAGGATCGCCTGACAGGCGCCCACGAAACCCAGCGTTTCGATCAGTTCAGCTACGGCGTCTCCGATCGCGGCGCCTCGATTCGTATTCCGTGGCAGGTTGCCCAAGAGGGCAAGGGCTACATCGAAGACCGTCGCCCCAACGCCAATGCGGATCCATACGTGCTGTCAACGCTTCTGACGAACACCATCTGCTCCGCCCTCGCATAACGAGGCGGCCCGCAAGGGCTCAGAATCGAAGATCAAGACCCTGCTGCCCGGCGCATTTGCGTCGGGTAGCAGCTGTTTTGCCGGCGAAACGTCGTGTGATCTTGGTCAAGCCATCGCGTTCTCATCATCTGGCCCTAACAGAGGACACCGAAGCTATGGGCATCCCCTCAACCCCTCTGACGTCCGGAGCAAACGCTCCGAACCATCGAAAGGCCCCCAGCAGATGAACACAACGTCTCCTAGAAGCTCATCCTCCAAAAAGTCCATGATCTTCTCTGGTGCACTCCTTACAACCGGAATGGCGATCGGCGCCGTGCTCTCACCGCTCGGCATTGCCGGTGCTCAGGAGTCCGATGACACGACTCCAGAGAACGAAAGCTCGGAGTCCCATCAGGGGCGCCGCGGCCAGCGAGCGGCAGCAGTTGCTGAGCTCCTTGGCATCACGACTGATGATCTCAAGGCCGGTTTCCAAGAAGGCATGACCTTGGCGGAAATCGCTGCCGACAACGGTGTGAGCGAGGATGATCTGGTCGATCTACTCGTGACCGCGATGAACGAGCGCGTCGATGCTGCGGTCGAGGCAGGTCGGATCGATCCCGACCGGGCTGCAGAGATCAAGGAAAACGCTCCGGAACGAATTGCCGAGCGAGTCAACCAGGCCCCGGGTGAAGGACGCCAAGGACGCAGCCACGCCAATCGGGGCATCGGCCGTGAAGCTCTCGAAGAGCTCGGCATCACCAGCGAAGAGGTCAAAGCCGGATTCGCCGAAGGCATGACCTTGGCGGAAATCGCGGCCGCCGAAGGAGTCAGCGAAGCTGATCTGGTGGCCGCTCTTGTGGAATCGACCGAGGCACAAATCGAAGCTGGTGTCGCAAACGGGACGATCGATGCAGAACGTGCCGAGACCGTCATCGACGGACTCGAAGAGAAGATCACCGATCGTGTGAATGCCGAGCCCGGTGATCGGCAAGGTCGTCGCGGCGGCCCGCGTGGCCAACGCGACAGCGGCCAGATCGAAGACTCCTCAACAACCTGATTTCGTGATCTGATTGGTTGTTCGCCCCCACAACAGATCCTCGTCCCGGTCTCGATTCGTCGAGTCGGGGGCGGGGATTTCGTGTGTTGTAGGAGTGCGTACACTCATCTGATGCGAAGGATCCGGGTTGCGGCTTGTCAGATCAACACGGTCATGGGTGACATCGACGGCAACGTCGCCAAGGTGTTTGACGTCTTGGAAGAACTGGAAACCCAGGACGTCGACGTTGCGGTGTTTCCCGAACTGACCGTGTGTGGATACCCACCCGAAGACCTGGTGCTGAAGCCTGGCTTTGTTGAGGATTGTGCGGAAGCGGTTGCCAAAATTGCCGCTCGTACCGGCAGCACTGCCGTTGTCATCGGTTCAGTTGTTGGCGAGCGAGACCTCTTCAATGCGGCCATGTTGTGTGTCAACGGCGAAGTCGCACTCACCTATCACAAGCGACTTCTTCCGAACTACGCCGTCTTCGATGAGCGTCGCTATTTCACCACTGGCACCCATCCCCTTTCGCTCGTCGAGATCAGCGGGGTCAAGGTAGGCCTCGCCATCTGCGAAGACATCTGGAGCCCGACCGGACCGATGCATGAGCTGGCGGCTGGTGGCGCTGAGGTGGTCTTGGTGCCGAACGGCAGCCCCTATCGAGAAGGCAAAGCGGTGGGCCGCGACATCATGATCAGCTCCCGGGCTGCGGATAGTTCGTGCGCCATGGTCTACGTCAACCAAGTCGGGGGACAGGACGAGCTGGTGTTCGACGGTGGCTCGACGATCTTCGATCACGACGGACAGCTCGTCGCTCGAGCTCCGCTGTTCGCCGAGCACGTCTTGGTTGCCGACCTCGATATCCGAGCGACCTACCGGAAGCGTCGGCTTGATCCTCGAGGTCAAGAACTCCCAACGCCAGCGCTCCCGGTCAACACCATCAGCGAAGCTCAGCCGGCGACCGAACCAGCGATCACCGCTGAGATCGCCCCTCATCTTGATCGGTTCGAGGAGATCTGGACGGCGCTCGTGCTCGGCACCCGCGATTACGTTCAGAAGAACGGATTCAGCGAGGTCGGAGTTGCGCTGTCAGGCGGCATTGATTCGTCGATCGTGGTGGCCATCGCCGCGGATGCGGTCGGAGCAGAGAACGTGCATGCGGTTCTGATGCCCTCGCGGTTTTCGAGCGATCACTCGGTGAGCGACTCTGAGAAGTTGTGTCTCGCCCTCGGGGTCGAGCATCGAACAATTGCGATTGAGCCCGGACACCAAGCCTTCCTTGACATGCTGGCACCCAGTTTTGAAGGGCTCGCCGAGGACACCACCGAGGAGAACCTGCAGAGTCGGATCCGAGGCGTCTTGATGATGGCGTTGTCGAACAAGCTCGGTTGGATCATTCTGACAACGGGCAACAAGAGTGAAGTCTCTGTCGGCTACTCGACGTTGTACGGCGATACGGCGGGTGGATACGCCGTGATCAAGGACGTCTGGAAAACCGACGTGTACGAGCTCTGTCGGTGGCGTAATGCCAAAGCCGGCAAAGAGATCATCCCTGAGCACGTCATTACCAAGCCGCCATCGGCTGAACTTCGCCCGGACCAGCGTGATGATCAAAGCTTGCCTCCCTACCCGGTGCTCGATGCTGTCTTGCAGGGCTACGTCGAAGACGACCTGACGGCCACCGAGCTCATTGCGGCGGGGCATGATGAGGCAATCGTTCGCCGCATTGTCCGCTTGGTCGATATCGCCGAATACAAGCGACGTCAGAGTCCTCCCGGGATTCGGGTAAGCAGCAAGGCCTTTGGCCGCGATCGACGGATGCCGATCACCAACCGCTATCGGGGTTGACGACTGCGCAGCGCCCTCCGATAGCGTTGGGCGTATGGCTGCAGCACCACCACCGGAAGAAGTCCACACGGTCAAAGGAGCGGTGATCGGGCTGATCTTCGCCCTCATCGTGCTCGGTGGTCTCACCGCAGCCGCAGTTGCGTCCTACGACGCGGATAGCGGCACTACCCACGAAGAGGGCGACTACGACGAGTCCCATGAGGGTGATGACGACTCGCATGGTGATGAAGCTGACGATCACGACGCCGACGATGACTCGCACGGTGACGAAGCTGACGATCACGACGCCGACGAGGGCTAGCTCGCCCCTAGGTGAACCTGCCTGGTGACCCACCAGGACTGCGGACGGTGGCTGAACTCCGCCTATGAGTGAACTCGGGACGAAGCTGAAGTAAGGTGATCGGGCGGGCCGGTGACCACCATGCGTAGTTCTGTGATCTCTGGAAGTGATGAGCGGGTACCTCATCACCAAAATCGGCCTCGTCGGCCGTTCCTTCGGCGTGCCCTCTTCGTCGTGATGACGGTGCTCTTTGCCGTTGTCGGCATTCCGAGCAATGCCCAGACGAACGAAGAAATCGAGGACATTCGCGATGAGCGTCGCGTGGCCCAGGAGCAGAAGGTGCTCCAGGCAGGAGAAGTCGACGCCGCAACCTCAGAGCTGGTCGAGCTCACGACCGCGCTGGAAACATTGCAAGGCAACGTCGTCACCAAAGAGGTTGAGCTCTCGAACGCCCGGCGTCAGCTCGAAGATGCCAACGCTGAGCTGGCCTCGGCGCAAGAAGCAGTGACGGCGAAAGAGACCGAGATTGTCGGGCTTCGGGACAAGATGGCTGCTCGAGCGATTTCCTCATTCGTCAACCAGGGTGACGTTGGTTCGGTATTTGTTGAAACCGCAGACCCGACGCAGGCTGCTCGAATGCAGGTACTGGTTGAAGAAGTGACCCAGACCGATCTTGACGTCACGGACGATCTGCGGGCCGCAGAAGAAGATCTCGATGTCGAGCGGGGTCGGGCCGCGAACGCAACTGCTGAGGCAGAGCGGTTGGAAGGCGAAATCTCGGTACAGCTCGCTGATCTCGAAGACGCCCGAACCCTGCAAGCAGAACTCACCGCGGAAGCCGAGCTGCGGCTCGAGCATCTTCTTGTCGAACTGGCCTCGATCGAAGAACTCGATGCCGAGCTTGCCGCCAGGGAGTCCGAGGCGTTGGAGCGGCTGGCTCAAGAGTTGGCCCGCAAACGCAGTTCGACCACCGCAAGCAGTGGCGGTTCCACCGAATCGATCCCGATTCCCCCGAACTCAGAAATCGTGAGTGCCAATGGGTATTGGGTGCACGAATCGATCGCAACCCAGGTCGAAGCGATGACGATGGCGGCCGCCGCAGAGGGGATCAACCTCGGCGGTGGCGGATGGCGGGACAGTCAACGCCAGATCGAGCTGCGGGAGAAGCATTGCGGAAGCAGCGATTACGCCATCTGGGAAATGCCCTCCAGCCAATGCAGCCCGCCGACTGCCCGACCCGGTGCCTCGATGCACGAACGAGGGCTTGCGCTCGACCTGACCTGCGACGGGCGCCTCATCGGCACCCGAAACAACGTGTGCTATCGCTGGTTGGCCGCAAACGCTGGATCCTACGGGTTCATCAACCTGCCAAGTGAGCCATG
>CALHCB010000109.1 GCA_937930695.1 uncultured Acidimicrobiales bacterium
CGAGGTTCTGGCCCAGGCTGCTGCCCGTCTCGATCTGCCATTCGTTGCGAACTGCACCGAGGTCGACGATGGATTCGCCGACGATGAGGAAAGCGAAGTCACTCGCATCCAGTGGGGCGGTTCACTCTTGGAGCGTGCTGGCGTGGAGAGCGAGACCAAGATCATTTCGGTCTCTCATCATCTCGTGGAGCCGGTCAGCGCGGATGGCGGTGCTCCGACTGTCGAGACCTTTGAGCCTGAGCTCGATGATGTGTTGGCCCGCACGGTTGTCGTCGGACGAGACATCGCGGAGGCGGGCGTGACGCTCTCGACCGCTCCGGTTGTCGTCGGTGGTGGGCGGGCGCTCGGTGGACCAGATGCGTTCGCTCCGCTCGAGGAGCTGGCCGATCTGTTGGGCGGGCGAGTTGGTTGCTCCCGAGCCGTCACGAACAATGGCTGGCGTCCCCACAGCGATCAGGTCGGCCAAACGGGAACTCGGATTGCACCGGAGATCTACATTGCAAGCGGTATCTCCGGAGCGATTCAGCACTGGGTTGGGGCGATGGCATCCAAGAACATTTTGGCCATCAACACCGATCCCGAGGCCAACATGGTGGTCAAGGCCGACTACGCCGTGATCGGCGATCTCCACGAGATCATTCCGGCTGTCATCGAAGAGGTGAAGAGCCGCCGATAGCGATTCGCCTGGCACCCCTACCTCCCCTGAACCTGCGCGAGTTGTTTCAGAGGGGTGCCAGCAATTCGTTCAGGTTCGATGCTCCGGCAACGTGTGCGAGTTGTCGCGCGACGGGTGCCGGCAACTCGCGCGGATTCGTTGGCTAGTAGACGACTGGGCCGGCGATGAGTGTGCCGTCGGCTGTGTCGAGGGTTGCCAACGAGCCGAGCGGCAGGGCGGATTGATCGGGCAATCCGTTGGATCCGGCCAGATCGTGTCCTGCGTACAACCCGCCGAGTACCGGAACGCCAAGGGTGCCGAGCCGATCTCGAAGCACGTCGCCCAAGGTCCAGCCGCGATCGCTGTAGCCACGAAACCCCTCGAACGAACCGAGGGCGATTCCCGCGACTCCATCAAGTGATCCAGATCCAAGCAACTGCGTGAGTTGTCGGTCGATCGTGCCGAGACCCACGACCTGTTGGTCTTCAAGGAACAGGATGGCACCAGCGAGTGAGGGCAGGCGCACTCCGACAGACGTGGCTACTGATGCAAGGTTGCCGCCGATCAGCCGACCCCGCGCCAATCCCGGAGTCGAGATCTCTGCCGATACTGCGTCGGGGTTCGACGTCAGCGTGAGCGGGTCAGTCGACATCAACAGCTGTCGCACGGTGGCCTCTGCTGTGGCTCCCGCGAGACACCCGTGGATTCCTGCCACGCCACACTGATTGATCAGTGCGAGGTGGAGGTAGGTGATGTCGCTGAATCCAACAAGTGGCTTTGGATCAGCGGCGATTGCGTTCCAATCGAGTGCGTCGGCGATCCGGTAGGCGCCTGCTCCGCCCCGTGTGGTGATGATGGCTCGGATCTCGGGGTCGCGGAACGCCTCGTTGAGATCGTCACGTCGATCCTGGTCCGTCCCCGCCATGTAGCCCCACTCATCCAACGCGTGTGGTGCCACGTCTGGAACGAGCCCCCAACTCTCCAAGATGGCCAGCCACCGGTCGACCGCAGCCTTGTCGGGATAGCTGGCAGGCGAAACAAGCCGCACCCGGTCTCCCGGATGAAGCATCGGTGCGTGAACGTTGGGTGGTAGCACGGGCTATTCAGGGGTGGCAGCGCGTGGGGGAGCGATCAGCGGCCACGGTCGTGACCGTTCCATGGCCAACGCCAATTCGAGGAGCAACGGTTCACTGAAGTGACGCCCAACGATCTGCAGGCCAATGGGGAGCGGTGCAGAGTTGTGGTCGGAGTCGTCTTCGAGCATCCCCGCCGGTACGGAGATGGCTGGGTTGCCATGGAGATTGGCCGGGAAGGTGAGCCGGCCATTGTTGGCTGCGCCTGCCTTCACACCACCGAATGCCGACGGGAGTGGCCCCTCAGCATCAAAGGCAACATCGGGGTTTGCCGCGGTGACAACGAAGTCCACGCCAGCGATTGGATCGAAGATCCGAGCCATTGCCTCGTTGACCTCCATGCGACGCCGTTCGATGCGGGCCCGTGCCTCCTCGGAGTAGTGCCCGGTGGTGGTTTCCATGGCGAAACGCATCTCGGGCGTGAGGTCGTCTGCGCAGGCAGGCCAATGCTCACCGAGGGCTGCTCGGACTGCCAACATCCCCGAGATCGACCAAGCCGCTCCCATCCGTGGCACGGTGGTATCGAGGTCGTCGACGCGAACGAGCCCGGTTTCGGCGATCAGGTGGTGGGCGGCCTCGTCCAATAGTTCCCACATCAGCGGCGACACTGTCGCGCCACCCCAATCAGAAACCACTGCCACTCGCATGCCACGAAGCGGCTCGCCCAAGGTGCCGAGCCCGTCTTCCCAACCAGCAGTTTCGGGAAGGCTGTGGGGATCGGTTGGGTGATGCCCGTTTGTGAGATCGAACCAGCGAGCTGTGTCTCGAACCGACCGGGTGAGGCAGCCCGTCGAGACCGTGTGGTTGCCCAATTGGTGCTTCGGCCCAAGCGGTATCCGTCCGTACGTCCCCTTCAGTCCGACGAGACCACAGAAGCCTGCAGGAATCCGGATTGATCCGCCGCCATCACCACCGGTGGCCAGAGGAAGAATCTGGCCAGCAACCACCGCTGCAGAACCGCCCGAGGATCCTCCTGGCGTCCGGCCGTGGAGCCAGGGGTTGTGGGTCGCACCGTGGAGTTCGGTACGAGTGAGATTGACACCACCGAACTCACTGGCCGTCGTCTGTGCAGCGAGCACACCACCACCTCGTGCGACAAGCCGCTCGACCATGGTCGCAGTGACGTCGGCGATGCCGTGACGAAGGGGAACCGATGCCTCAGTGTCTGGCCACCCCTCAACCGGAGTCAGTTCCTTGATGCCGAGTGGCACACCACCGAACGGCAGCGAGACATCGGCCGACTTCGCGGCCGCTATTGCCTGCTCTCGATCTTCGAAGGAGATGGCATTCAGCGTGCTGGCATCGATTGCGGCGTGGGTGGCGGCAAGTTCTTCAGCCGGGGAGCGCTCACCAGATCGGAAGGCTTCAACCAGGCTTACGGCGTCGCCGCTCCAGGTTGCTGGGTTGGAGATCGATGTCATCACGATGCCTCGGTGTCGTTGGCCCCTGGGTTCTTCACCCCGACCATGACGAGGTAGGTGGGCTCGGGGCCGTCCGGAGACGGCCATGGTTCTTCATTCCATCCCTCGAAGCGAGCCAGCTCGTCAATCCCGCCGTCTGTCATCCAGCCGACGAGATCTGAAGGGGTTGGCCAACTCGGATTGAGATTGGCCCCGATGATGAGGCGCCCGCCCGGCTCGATATGACGAGCGCATGCCGCGATGATGCCGGCCCTGACCTGTGGGCGGGCGTACGGAAGCACGTTGCCGACGAGTGCGACGCAGTCGAAGGTTCGCCCGAGATCCAGCTCGGCGAGATCGCACTGCACCCAAGCGATACTGGGATTTCTTGCCTTCGCTCGCGCCAGGAGGTCTGCATCGAGATCAGCCCCGACCACATCGACGGAGCGACGATGCAGTCGTCGCGCAACGCGACCGGCCCCGCACCCGGCATCCAGGACGCTGCGGGGTGGACCGTGTTCGCTCCCGAGCTTCATGATGAAGTCAGCCTCGCCATGGACATCGGCGCCATCAGCCTCGAGCCGATCCCAACGAGTGGCGTACTCATCGAAGTCGGTTCGAGCACGAAACTCGTCCCAGGCGCTAGAAAAGCCGGACATGGCGAGCCTCGATCACGAGATCACAGCGTTGCGTTCGTCGGGTCATAGAAGTCGATGATGCCGACCGATGGTCGTACTCCGAAACGAACTTGAGGAGCCCGATCTCGAACACGACCGACGCCAGGGGAGACGTAGAGGAGGTTTCCGTTGATGGAGTGAAGGCCACCACCGGCAGCAGCTCTGGGGATGTCTGTCGCGGTCACGAGCGGTCCGAAGAACGGCAACTGAACCTGCCCACCATGCGTGTGGCCGGCAACCGTGAGATCGATGTTTGTATTCTCTGGAAGCTCGAGCACGACATCTGGTCGGTGGGTGAGGAGCACTCGCGTGATTCCCTGATCGCCCTCGGGAAGTTGGCTGAGAGCGCCCTGGCGACGTTCCTCGTTCCCGCCAATGCTCAGCCCGGCGATGCGAATGCGGTGGCCTCGACTTTCGAGCTCGATCACCTCGTTATCGAGGACGATGATGTCGGTGCCGGTCGAGAGGTCCACGATGCCGAGATAGTTGTCGTGATCGCCGTTCACGGCAACAACGTGCTCGACGCTCGCATCGAGTCGTGAAAGGGCAGCAGCGAACTCTGGTTTGCGGGTCTCGAAGACTTCGGATTCAAGCTCCCAGATGTCGCCCGGGATCAGCACAACATCTGGTGTTTCTGCGATCAATCGATCGATTGCATCGATCTCGTGATCGCCGATGTTGGTTGTTTGGAGATCAGCCAGAACTCCGATTCGCAGACCAGCAGCTGCTGACTCGACAGGAACCGAAACTCTGTCGGTCGTCAGCCAGAAGGGTTCGATGTAGGTGGCGTAGGCGCCAAGGGGTGCAGGCAGAAGCATCAGGATGAGCACGCCTCGCAGCAACCTCGGTGCGCCGGAAGACCGAACCAGGAGCATGAAGGCCGTGAGCGGGATGCCGATGGTCAGGATCGTATAGATGATGTGGGCATAGGCAAGTGGATCGCGCCCGGTGCCCGCAACGGTGATGATGATGGCGACCGCAGAGGCGAGCGCGCCGACGGTTGCCGCCCGGAACGCCGAAGACCATCGCACCGGAGAATTGATGAGTCCGGCAATGCCGCTGCCCACCCCGACCGCGATTGCTGCCGCCAACACAAAAAGATTGAAACTCATGTTGTGCCAAGTTTCGCATCAAAGCGACGGGAATCCGCTCACGCCTCGAGCCGGAGCGGGTTGACAGGTCTTGGTATGAACCACAGGCTGGTTCGATGGCCACAGAAAAGGTACGGCACGATAAGGCGGGTGGCGACCCTGATGTCGGGGTCGACGATGGCATGCGGGCGGTCTTCGCTGCTCGGCAACGGGCTCGAGTTGGCATCGCGGCACCCGGCGACTGGACGACGGGGCCAGAACGGGTGGAGGCATGGGAACACGTCCGGGACGCTCGGTCGAATGCGCTCGACCGTTCTCGCAAGGAATCGATCAGCCCCAATGCGATTCTGGATCGGCATGCCAACGGCAGGGAACTCAACGCGGTCGACGTGGAAATCGTCCATCGTGTGACCTCAGATCCAGGCCGTCTGACACAGGCCTGGGCTGATGAAGCGATGTCAGAAATTGGGGAAGAGCGCTACACCGAGCTCGTTGCTGTGACTGCGATCGCCCAATCGCTCGACACCTTTGAAGCGGCACTCGGTCTTCCACTCAGTCCGCTACCGAACGCCCATGACGGAGCGCCAACCAGGCAACGGCCGGACGATGTCGGTCCAATCGGGGCCTGGGTGTCTCAGACTCAGGGCCCGACCCGAGCAAATGTCAGCCGAACCTTTTCGTTGGTGCCGACGACAAATGTCCTCTGGAGAGAGCTCGTCGATTCCCACTACGCCCGCGGTCATGAGTTCATGGACATGTGCTGGGAGCGGGCGTTGAGCCGCCCGCAAACCGAGCTCGTCGCCGCTCGGACAACGGGCCTCAACGAGTGTTTCTATTGAACGTCGTCTCATCTCACACTGCTCCGTGCGAGCAGCAACGCAAACGGCCTCGATGTTGATCTTGATGCAGCTCTGTCCGGGAAGGACGACGCCGGAATTCCTGCTGGCGCGCTGCTCGTGAAGTTTGCCGAATCGGCAAATGCACAAACGAACGGGGCGCCCGACGCTGGCGATGCCGAGGCGGACCGCAGCGCATTGAGAGCCGCCATCGGTCCGCTGGCAGTGCACGAGGCGGCAGCGACGGTCGCCATCTTCAACGGTCTTGTACGAGCGGCCGACGGAACAGGGATCCAACTCGATCTCGGTGTGCTCAAAGCGTCGCACGACTTTCGATCTGAACTCGGCGTCGATTCGTTCGCCGGGGCAGCTAACTCTGCGTCGGTTGCGCTCGACGAACTCTCGCCCGAGTGGAGAGATGCCGATCCTTCGAAGCTTTTCGGCTAGCGGAGATCGTGCCCGCTGATGATCGCCCCTAGCTGGCGCGTCGATGATGGGGGATCGGCCCGATTACAGGCGAGGTGTGCCGTCATAGGTTCTGGGTGTGCTCAGCTTCGGAGGGAGGCCGAGCGCGCAAGCAACGGTCCCGCCGGCGGGCTAGCTCTCATCAAACGGTTGCCTGGAACACCAGGTTCTAGGAACCCAGAACCTGCGAGCGCAGCGCAATGTCGACGACTCGTAGTTGCGCCAAGTCTGGTGTCTCGCCGACGCGTTCAGCTGCCCGGGCGATTCCTGTCCGTACGAGCGCACGATTCGGTTCATCGAGTGCCTCACGCCACGCAACCCACCACGCGTCGGACTTGGGGTATCGAAGTGCTCGGCGTGTTGTGCCGTCGTCGATCGGTACGAGATGAGGTCGCTTTGCCGCCAACAGTCGGGTCGAGGCCGAGCGGGTGAGTCCGCCCTCACGTCTGAGAAGCCCGAACAGGTCGGCAATGCGGTGAACGGTTGCCACACCCGCGTCTGGTAACGCGACGTCGGTGGGCACATCGGCGAGGATCTCGGCGGTGAGCCATTGGCCAACCTCGCTCAGGATCCACGACGCGCTCTCAATCGAAGCTGGAGCTCCCAGAGCGGTCAGAGCAACTAGATCGATGGCACCGATATGGCTTGAATCAGACGCAGCTGTCAGCCGATCGAAGTTGCCGGCGGGAGAGCTGACGTGATGCACCAGCGCATCAGCGATGGTTGCGGGGTCCTCGACGAGCCGCCGAAGTCGCCGGACGGGTCTCGAGATCTTTGCAGCGGTGGGCGACGCAGTCACAGGTGTCCCATCGGCGGTGGGCGGGTGAAGTAAATGAGTCAGACCGGTGCTCGCCCTTGGGCGCCAGGCGGCTACCCGATCGAAAGCATCTGTGTCTGACCGACCAGTTGTTCGAGGATGAGTCCATCGACATCGAACGTTGTAGCTGAGTCGAGCACGAGATCAGACGCAACGATTGGCTGGTCATAGACCCAGATCAGGGTTCCCGAACCCGTGGTGACGGATCCAGGCAGTATCTCGGCTGCCGTACCGCCGAGGTCCACGTCGCCCGGAAGATAGGTGACCGTGGTCGTGAACTCGAGTTCTGCCTGCGTGTCGCTGATGGCGACGACCTCGACGTTCGATCTCACCATCGCGGAGAGTCCGCTGAGTTCGGTGTCGACTGATGTGTCCCATCGGGCGCCGAGCCCAACCGCTTGTTCCGGAGCAGGGATTCGGCTGATGAGAGCGTTGTCGAGCCCGGCGGCAAACAGTTGGGCCACAACGGGGTCGATGATCTCCGTGAGAGGATCGATCGACAGGACATCGCCAGTGGAGGTCAGCTCGGTGCGGTAGGCCAGTCCTTGCAGCGATGCGAGCTGGCGAGTCAAGGACTCGACGACGTTGGGATCTGTCAGATCAGGATCGACGAGGGTCCGCACATAGTCGGTGCGGAGGGCGAAACCATCGGGATTGTTGGGCCCTCCAGGTTCGACGATGTAGCGCAGTTCAATCTCGGTCCCGGAGGCGAGCACGGGGTCCGGTACATCGTTGATCGACGCGGTGACCAGTTGGCTCTGCACGAGCAACCCTGGCTGAGACATCCCGATCTCTGGTTGCAGTCGGATCTCAAAGCGTGGCTCAGAGCCAGTCGAACGGAGATCGATCTCGACCTGGAACGGCTCGTTGGCGACAAACTCTTGTGTTGTCGTCGTTGGCGCAACGGTGATCGGTGGCAACGTCGTCGACGGAGAGGACGACGTTGAGGTGGCGACGTTGATTGCAGAATTTGCCTCAGCAATGATGTCGTCGCCAGCTTGCTCTGCCGGTGTGGAGCACGCGGAGACAGCAAGCAGAGTCGCACTCATGAAGATGACGTGTCGACAACGGACCATGGCCCGCCATCGTCTGATCCCGCTCATATCCCTGTTCGCTCCCGCAACGGCCAACCGGCCAGAGACCCTATCGGCGCAGCTCGCGACACTGCCGACCGAGATGAACTGTTCGGCGATTCGCCTGGTGCCGGGCTTCTTCTCGAGAGCGTCGGGCCCCTAGAGACCGTCGGGACGGCGACGGGATAGGCGAGAGCTTGTGAGCCAATTGGGTCGTGATACCCCGCCTATTCAGGGGCAGTTGTGGTTGGAGCGAGTGCCGTGTCGCGGGGCCATGAGGAGCGAAATGCGGATGTCTTCGCACCGATGTCCGCAAGCTCTCCTGCGTGGTCAGTGGCCCACGCCTGGGTGATGAGGTCAGCGACCGGCTCCATGTCGCTTGTTGTCATTCCGATTGTGGCCAATTCGGGCGTTCCGATCCTCAATCCCTCGCCCGATGCGGTCGGGAGACCGATGGCGCAGGTCAGCAGATTGGCTCGTCGGAGATGGACCGCTGCCTGATGCCCGGTGCCAAAGCGCCCGGGTTCGATGGCGAATTGATGGGTGGCGGTCGGACCATTGATCGTCTGGAAGAGGTCGATCCCACGTTCGAGGAGCCCCTCGGCGAGGGCGGAGGAAAGCGTCACCATCTGCCGGGCATACGTATCGCCGTTCTCGAGCCACTCGGTCAAGGTGATGGCGAGAGCCGCAGATTTCGAGACATCAAAGTTGGCCGTGAGACCGGGGTAGGCAATGGCGTTGACACGCGCTGCGACTGCCTCGTCGTTGGAAACGAGCAATCCACCGGCTGGCCCACCCAGGCTCTTGTAGGTGCTCATCGACATGAGGTGGGCACCCTGTTCGAGCGGGTTGTCCCAGATGCCGCCAGCGATGAGGCCGCAAGCGTGGGCCGCGTCGAATAGCAACTTGGCCCCGACGGCGTCAGCGATCTCTCGCACCTCAGCCACCGGATGGGACCCGAGATTCAGGCTTTGGCCGACAGTAATCAACTTCGGTTGCACGCGATCCGCGAGCTCTCCCAGCCCCTCCACATCGACGGTGTACCGATCTGCGTCTACCGGTGCGTGATGAATGTCCAAGCCGAACAGCCCGGCGGCACCGGGGCCCTGATGGGTGACGTGGCCACCAATCGATGGTGGTGGAACGATGATCGAATCGCCTGGCGAACACGTGGCCATGAACGCGTACAAGTTGGCCATCGCCCCTGAAGGGACCCGAATCTCGGCGAAGTTGGCACCGAAAACTTGGCGGGCCAGGTCCGCGGTGATCAATTCGATTTGTTCGATGGCTTCGAGGCCCATCTCGTACTTGTCGCCTGGATCCCCGAGCGATGGCCGAGTGCCGAGCCCCGAGGCAAGGAGCGCCTCGGCACGATCGCTCAGCAGATTGGTGGCAGGGTTGAGATTGAGACACTCGACTTCATGGATCTCGCGGTTGCGAACTGCCAGTTCTTCCACCCTCTGGCGGGTGGCCTCGAGCTCGACAGCCTCGCGCTCGATCATCGCTTTGCGGCTGCGACCCGCTCGGCCACGACGGCCGCGACGGTCTCGAGACCGACTTCTTCGGTCTCGCCGGAGTGACGTCCCGTGAGCTCTGCCTTGCCTTCTTTGAGTCCTCGTGGGCCGAGGGTGATACGGAACGGAATGCCGATGAGTTCGGCGTCGGCGAACTTCACCCCAGCGCGAGCATCGCGATCGTCGATCAAGACATCGACGCCGGCGGCTTTCAAGTCGTCGTAGATCGTCTGGCCAGCGGCCAGCGTCTCGTCGTCGAGCCGCATGATGGTGACGACAGCCTCGAACGGGGCGATGCTGACGGGCCAGATGATCCCGTTCTCATCGTGGTTCGCCTCGACGGCAGCAGCCATGTTTCGACCGATGCCGATGCCGTAGCTCCCCATGACAACGGGGACTTCTCCGTCGTCGGGGGTCGAGACCTTGACGCCAAATGTCTCGGCGTATTTCGTTCCGAGTTTGAAGATGTGGCCGATCTCGATGCAACGCACGATGATCATCGCGGTTCCGCAATTCGGACAGGCCTCGCCCGCGCCAACTTCACGAAGATCGGCCCACTGGCCGACCGTGATGTCGCGCTCGACGCTGACGCCCCGGTAGTGCTTGTCATCAATGTTTGCGCCAGTGGTCATATTGACTCGTCCCTCGAGGGACGAGTCCATGATGATGGGGTGGTCGGCGACGTTGACGGCGCCGAGGCTTCCAGGATGGGCATTGAGAGCGCCGAAGGTCTCATCAACCTCCGCAGGTCGAATCTCGATCGCTCCGGTGGCGTCGGCAAGCTTCTGGGTATTGAGCTGATGGTCACCTCGGACGACAACGAGCGTGATCGTTCCGTCGAGCATCATGACGAGCGTCTTGAGCTGACGGTCAGCGGCCGCACCGCCGTCGAACGCTTCGAGTGCGGCAATGGTGCGAACACCGGGCGTGTCGAACTGCTCGAGCTCGGTCGCTGAACCATCATCGATCGGAGGCAGCGTTGAGGTGGCTTTCTCGATGTTCGCGGAGTAGTCACATGACGGACAGCGCACAACGTCGTCTTCACCGGCGTCTGATGGAGTCATGAACTCAACAGAGTCGTTGCCGCCCATGGCACCGGAACTGGCTTCGACACCAAAGGCCGGAACGCCAATGCGCTCGAAGATACGTCGGTATGCCCGATCATGATTGTCGAAGGCGACGTCAAGGCCAGCGTCGTCGACATCGAAGCTGTAGGAGTCCTTCATATGGAACTCGCGCACTCGAAGGAGGCCACTCTTGGGGCGAGCCTCATCCCGAAATTTGGTTTGAATGTGGTACCAGACCTGAGGGAGCTGCTTGTACGAGCTGAGCTCAGACGCAACAGTGGCGAAGATCTCCTCGTGGGTGATGCCAAGTGCGAGCTCTGCCCCTTTGCGATCATTGAGGCGGAACATGATCTCGCCCATCGTGTCCCAGCGGCCAGACTCTTGCCAGATCGATGCAGGGTGCATCGTTGGCAGAAGGAATTCCTGGCCACCGAGCGCCTCGATCTCTTCCCGGACGATGCCAGCGACTTTCTGGTGAACGCGCCAACCCATTGGCAGCATCGAATAGTGCCCCGCATGGAGCTGACGCATGAATCCGCCACGCACCAACAATTGGTGGCTCGGAGCGACGGCGTCGTTCGGGGCATCGCGGAGAGTGGGGACGAACAACTGGGACCAGCGCATTCGCCGAGGTTACCGGCCGCTTTGACCTGAGATGAGTTGGTTTTCGATTGCTGGCCGGAGTTGACCGCGCTCAAAATTGCACGTGTTTCGCCGATAATGACCTGGTATGCCAACGGTGGACTTTCAGATTCTTCAGCGGAAGGGATTGCGGCCGGACGAGGCCGTCCTCGAAGCCGCCGAAGCGGGAGCCACTCGATTGCAGATTCTGAAAGGCTTGGCGGACGGTTGGGGTGTGAATCTGTGTGGGCCAGATCGACAAACGAGCGACAAGGCCGGGTATCCCACAATTGAGGCCTGTGAGGCCGCGACGATCGCTCTTGGGGCACTGCTTCTGAGGTATCCGAACGCATCAGCGGAAGAATTCGACCGCTTCGAAGCCGAGACGGATATCAGCCAGAAGGTTCATGCCTTGGCCATGGCGAATCGCATCACCGACGCCATTGCGTTCCACGAGCGGCTGTTTGATGACCGCCTCGGCCTGACGCCTCTGACTGCCGAGGCGAGCCGGGAGTTGGTCGCTGAATTCATCCAAGAAGACCTCGGTGCGCTTCGGATCCAAGACCACTCGACGTTGCGGTATCCCTGGGGCGCCATCTACCTCTATCAGTCAGCCGAATACCTCGACACCGGCGATTTTTCGAAGATGGTGGCAGGCAACGCTCCGTTGTTGGTCGATCGGTACACGGGTGCGCTTTGGGTCACCGGAACCAAAGAGCGACCCGATCACTACGTCGAGATGTATGAGCGGACGGGTTCACCCAACCCGATCGACGTCGCCTGAACAACAGCGGCGGCTCGAGCCTTTCCCGTATGGCGGGAGGCTTCCACAGAGTGGTGACAGGCTGGTTGTCTGGGTGGGATAGTTTGGGCCCTATGCCGAAGCAGAAGAACTCCCGTGCAAAGGCCCGTTTGACCACGCCGATGGTTCGGGTCAACGGCGAACTTCAACCAGCGACGTGGGACGAGGCGCTGAGCCGTGTCGTTAGCGGATTTACCTCCACGAAGAACGAACTCGGCGGCGAAGGTTTCGCTCTGTTCTCGTGCTCCAAGAGCACGAACGAGATGAACTACGCCGCCCAGAAATTCGGTCGAGCGGTGTTGGGGACCAACAACATCGATTCCTGCAACCGAACTTGACACGCTCCCTCCGTCGTCGGTCTGGCGACAGTCTTTGGAGCAGGAGGCGGCACCGTCTCCTACAAGGAAATCGAAGAAGTCGATGTTGTGCTGCTTTGGGGTTCCAACGCCCGTGAAGCCCATCCGATCTTCTTCCATCATCTGATGACCGGCCTCGACAACGGAGCCACGATGTACGCCGTTGATCCGCGCCGGACCTCGTCCTCAAAGTTCGCAGACATGTGGTTGGGTCTGAATCTCGGCTCGGATGTCGCGCTCGCGAACACCGTTGCCAATCACATCATCAATAAAGGGCTCGTCAATACGGAGTTCATCGCGCATTCGACGCAGGGGTATGAGGAGTACAAGGCAGCGGTCGCTCCGTACACGCTCGAGCATGGAGAAGCGCTCACCGGATTGCCCGGATCCGCGATTGCAGAAATGGCTGAGGCCTACGCGACTGCCGAGACTGCTCAGATTCTCTGGACGCTCGGCATCACCGAACACCACAACGCAGTCGACAACGTTTTGGCCCTCTGCAACCTCGCCCTGCTCACCGGTCATATCGGTCGCTGGGGGAGCGGGCTGGTGCCGTTGCGAGGTCAGAACAACGTGCAGGGCGGCGGCGACATGGGAGCGCTGCCCAACAAATTCCCCGGATTCCAGAATGTGACGGACCCGAATCATCGGGCAAAGTTCGAAGCGGTCTACGGAGTCGACCTTCCAGCCGAGGATGGGATCCACCTGACGCTCATGTTCGAGGCGATGGAGCGGGGCGAGATCACGACGGCCTACGTCATTGGTGAGAATCCCGCCGACTCCGAGGCCGACATCCAACACGCCCGCAAGCTGCTTTCGGGGCTCGACATGCTGGTGGTGCAAGACATCTTCATGACCCGAACTGCTGAGCTGGCTGACGTCGTGCTTCCCGCCTCGGTGGGTTGGGCGGAGTGCGAGGGAACAGTCACCTCTTCAGAACGCCGGGTGCAGCGAGTGCGTGCCGCGGTGCCACCCCCGGGAGAGGCCCGCCACGATCAAGACATCATCGGAGAGCTTGCTCGCCGAATGGGCTACGACTGGGGGCAGCCCACCTCCGAAGATCTGTGGGAAGAGCTGCGATCACTTTCGCCGCTGCATGGCGGGATGACCTATGCCCGGCTCGAATCGGAGAGTGGGCTGCAATGGCCGTGTCCAGACCTCGGCCACCCGGGCAGCCCGTTCCTCCACGGGTGGCTGTGGGAAGATGATTTGGGTGGACGCGAACCGTCACCCTTCTCGATTGTCGAGCATCAGGGTCCGAAAGAAGAGCTCAGCGAGGAGTTCCCGTATCGACTCACGACGGGCCGTTCGCTCGACTCGTACAACACCGGTGTGCAATCCGGCGGGTACGACTCGCCGATTCGCTATGGCGATGCGCTCGACATCAACCCTGCCGACGCGCAGCGTCTCGATCTCGTTGACGGCGAACGAGTGCTTGTCAGCTCGCCTCGCGGTTCTGTCGAGATGCCAATTCGAGTGCAGCCAGACATCCCGGTTGGTCTGACCTTCACGACGTTCCACTTCCCCGAATTGGTCGACATCAACCTGCTCACGAACGATGCATGGGACAAGCGATCGGGAACTGCGGAGTTCAAAGCAGCCGCGATTCGCATCGAGAAGCTGGCGACCCCAGCCGTACCGGAGCCAGTTGCCGGTGCCTGATCTCCATCTCACTCAAGATCGTGCCAGTTCCGCCGAGATGGCAGCGGTCGATGCGGCCCTCGCCACGCTCGGAGTGACGCCAGCCGTTGTGGAGGAAACCGAGCGCCTCGTGCGCGGCGGAATCCACCGCAAGAACGAGCGGCGTCATGCGCTCCTGCCGGCACTCCATGCGCTTCAGACAGAATCTGGTTGGATCTCCAAAGGCGGGACCAACTACATCGCCGAGACGCTCAACGTGCCGCCTGCGGAGATCTACGGCGTGGCCAGCTTCTATGAGATGTTCCGAGTCGATACCGCGCCGGATCACGACGAGAACGTTGCACACGTTTGTGTCGACTCTCCGTGTCTCGAATTCGCCGAGGCCAAGATTGCCGAACTGGAAGCCGATGGCACGCCCATTCATCGCAGCCCCTGCCTCGGTCAGTGCGAACGAGCGACGCCAGATCACGGACCAGCGCTGTTCATCCAAGGCCGCAAGGCTGCCAACTCGGTCCCCTCTGACTCCTCTGACCTCTGGGATCTCCCTCAGAAGCACGAATACGGGCTGAAGCTGCTCAAGAACGTCGGGCGTATCGATCCGACCTCACTCGACGCCTATGTCGGAGCCGGTGGCTACAAGGCTCTTGCCAAGGCATTCGCTCTTGGCCCCGACAAGGTCATTGAAGAAGTCAGCGCTGCGGGGCTCATGGGTCGCGGCGGGGCTGCCTTCCCGACGGGCGTGAAGTGGCGAGGAGTGGCGGCGGAGTCCGGCACGAAACATATTGTCGTGAACGCCGACGAGTCCGAACCGGGAACGTTCAAGGACCGCACGATCATGGAACACGATCCGTTCTCGCTGATCGAGGCCATGACCATCGCCGGATTCGCCACGGGAGCCCAGAAGGGGTGGATCTACATTCGGGGCGAGTATCCACTGGCCACCGAGCGGCTTCAGATCGCGATCGATTCGGCCCGGGTCGCAGGGTTCGTTGGCGACGGAATCGCCCGCTCATCGTTCAATTTCGACATCGAGATTCGCCGGGGCGCCGGTGCGTACATCTGTGGCGAAGAGACTGCACTGTTCAACTCGCTCGAAGGATTCCGGGGGGAGCCTCGCCAGAAGCCTCCGTTCCCGACGACCAATGGCCTGTTTGATCAGCCAACTGCGATCAACAATCCCGAGACACTGCTCAACGTGTTGCCGATCATGCTCGAGGGAGGCGAGGTCTACGGAAACCTCGGTACCGAGGGCAGCTCGGGCCACAAACTCTTTTGCCTGTCTGGTCACATCGCCGCACCCGGAACCTATGAAGTTGAGTTCGGCCCGACGTTGCGTGACGTGCTCGAACTCGGCGGTGGTGTGCAGGGCACGCTCAAAGCAGTGCTGCTCGGTGGTGCTGCTGGAAGCTTCGTCGGACTCGACGCTCTCGACATGCCTCTTACGATGGAAGCGACCCGAGCGGCAGGCGCCAGCCTTGGTTCTGGCGTCGTGATGGCGTTCAACGACACGACTGATTTCGATGCCGTTTGCGTTCGCATCGCAGAGTTTTTCCGCAACGAGAGTTGTGGCCAGTGCGTTCCCTGCCGAATCGGTGCCGTGCGCCAACACGAGGTGTTGGTACGCACGAGCGGGAGCAAGCTCAACGGCGAACTCAAACTTCTCCAAGACATTGATCTGGCCATGAAGGACGCATCGATCTGCGGCCTGGGCCACACCGCTTCCACCGCCGTACTTTCGGCCATCGACCTGGGACTCATCGGATGACGAGCAGACAACAGCCAGTCGCAGCTTCGGAGACGGCGGTGACGATTTCGGTCAACGGCTCTGACGTGAGTGTCCCCGAAGGGGGCACGATTCTTGATGCCTGTAGCGCAGCGGGAATTGAGACGCCCACCATCTGCTACGCCGAGAATCTGACGCCGGTGAACGCTTGTCGCGTTTGTGTGGTGGAGGTTGAGAACTCCCGCACACTCGTGCCCTCGTGTAGCCGTGCTGCTGAGCCAGGGATGGTGGTACAGACTGACTCAGAACGTGTCCGTCATTCCCGCAAGATGGTGCTGGAATTCCTCGGGTCCGGTGTCGACCTGAGCCAGGCTGATCAGCTCGCGCCGTGGATGGAAAAATACGGCTCGGATCCCGGCAGGTATGGCGAGAGTCCTGAGACGATGAACGAAGAGGTCCGGATCGAGGACAACCTCTATATCCGTGACTACGACAAGTGCGTCCTCTGTTACAAGTGTGTCGAGGCGTGCGGCGACGACGCCCAGCACACCTTTGCGATCTCGATGTCGGGCCGCGGCTTCGGGGCACGTATCGCCACCGAGTTCGACGTGGCCTTGCCCGACTCCGCGTGCGTGTATTGCGGCAACTGCGTGGCGGTTTGCCCGACGAACGCACTCCAATTCAAAACCGAGTTCGACCTTCGAGAGATGGGCAACTGGCGGGAAGAAGAGCAAGAGGTGACACAAACCGTCTGCTCCTATTGCGGCGTCGGGTGCAATTTGGAGCTCCACACCCAGGACGAACGCATCGTCAAGGTGACAAGTCCCGCGGATCACAGCGTGACCAGCGGCCACTTGTGCATCAAGGGGCGATTTGGTTGGCAATACGTGCACGCCGGAGCAGACGAGGTTGACGTCCAGATCGGGCGCTGACCGGACGCTGGTCCGGTTCGGTAGTGTCGAGCCCCTGTGACCGGCGAACGAGTTCTTACCGCGAGTGAGCTCAGGATTGACCTGAGTCGACTCCGCGACAATTACAGGATCATTGCTGGTCACGTCGACGGAGTCGACGTTGCCGCCATGGTGAAAGCCGACGGGTATGGGTTGGGTGCCAGCCACGTCGCAGGAGCTCTGCGCACTGTTGGTTGTCGGCAGTTCTTCGTGGCTCAAGCGGAAGAGGGAGTTGCGCTTCGGGCCGACCACCCAGACCTCGTGGTCAACGTCCTCAACGGCGTGATGCCGGGAACCGAAGACCATCTTGTTGAGCACAACTTGGTCCCCGTGCTGAACAGCCTGGAACAGATTTCGTATTGGCAGCGGGCGGCGCGTCGTCACGACCGTCCGCTTCCGGCTGTGCTGCATTTCGATACGGGAATGAGCCGTCTCGGCATGGCATCGGATGAGGCAGTGACGCTTGCCGCAGAAGCAGAGCAGCGTTTGGCTGGCATTGAGGTTGTTCACGTGATGAGCCACTTGGCTTCGGCAGACGTGGAAGGCAGCGAGCAGTCCCAACAGCAACTGGATCAGTTCGTCGGACTGCGCCGATCGTTCCCACATGGCACGGCGTCACTTGCGAACTCAGCCGGGATCTTTCTGGGAGCGCGCTACCACTTCGATGTGGTTCGTCCGGGCGTTGCGCTCTATGGGGGAACCCCTCTCGTCGACGGAACGAATCCGATGCGCCAAGTGGTCACGCTCGAGACGCCGATCATCCAAGTTCGCAACGTGACGCGGGGCGAGACGATCGGCTACGGGGCGACCCATGTCATGGATGCGCCGGGAAAGGTGGCGACGGTCGCGCTCGGGTACGCCGACGGGTTCCTGCGAGCCTCGTCGGGGCGAGGCATCGGGTCGATCGGTGGCCTGCCTGCTCCCATCGTCGGGCGGATCTCGATGGATCTGATCACACTCGATGTGTCGGCGATCCCGGAGGATTCGCTTTATCTCGGCGCTCCAGTAGAGCTGATTGGCGATGACGTTCCTATCGACGATGTAGCTCGCGCTGCCGGATCAATCGCCCACGAGATGTTGGTTGATCTTGGCAGCCGGTATCAACGTTCGTACGTCGACAATCCCACTCCCTGACGAGCATGACCTGAGAGACTCAGGTCATGGATCTTGAAGACCTGTTGGAGAGCGTTGGCGGAGACCAGGTTCGGCGAGTGATGAGCATCGTCGGTCAGGTTGATGACAACTGGGATGACCTGATGGGAGCCGTTGCGTTCATTCGCGACCACGGCGAGGGACTCGTGGATCTCCTTCGTCGACTGCCCGAGATCCTGGATCGAGCGGGCGAGGCACTCGGGACC
>CALHCB010000110.1 GCA_937930695.1 uncultured Acidimicrobiales bacterium
CCTGCGGCTGCGATCGTCAAGGATCTTCTCGATCGTCTCCCGCTGATATCGATCGAATCGGGTCTGAGCGATCGGCAGCGAATCATTCTCGAGAGTTGGCGGCTCCCTCGGGTCGCTCTCGGCGCACTCGTCGGATCATCACTCGCCCTGAGTGGTGCGTCGTATCAAGGTGTGTTCCGCAACCCGCTCGCCACGCCGTGGCTCTTGGGAGCAGCATCGGGTGCTGGGCTCGGGGCAACCCTCGTCATCGCCTACCAGCTCGATGTTGGCTGGGGTCCGGTCAATTCGATTCCCGTCGGCGCCTTTATCGGCGCACTCGTCGGGGTCTCGATCTCGATCAGTTTGGGCCGGGCAGCCGGCCGGTCAACGACCGGTCTCATTCTTGCGGGCGTAGCAACGTCCGCCTTTCTCACCTCGATGCAAACGTTCGTGCAACAGAAGAACACCGACACGCTGCGTACTGTGTACGCCTGGGTGTTCGGCCGCATCTCGACATCGGGTTGGACCGAGGTCGGACTCTTGGCTCCGTACGTGCTTGTCTGTGGCCTTGTGCTGCTCGCTCATCGACGTCACCTCGATGTGCTTCGTCTCGGTGAGGAGGAAGCAACGGCACTCGGCCTGCGACCGCAGCGGGTTCGTGTCGTGGTCGTCATCTTTGCGTCACTGCTCACCGCAGCCGCCGTGTCGGTCAGCGGTCTGATCAGCTTCGTAGGCATCGTCGTCCCCCACATTGTTCGTCTTCTCTTCGGCTCGAGCTACCGAGTCGTCATTCCGCTCTCTGCCATCTGCGGCGCAACCTTTCTCGTGCTGGTCGACATCGCTGCCCGCACGATGTCCTCACCGGCTGAGGTTCCCATCGGCATCGTGACCGCCTTCTTTGGTGCACCGTTCTTCGCCCTGATTCTCTGGACGAGCTCACGACAGTCGAACACCTGATGACCATCCTGTCTCTCTCGAATGTGGGCGTCTCCTACGGAAAACGTGATGCAGTGAGCGACATTTCGTTGGTCGCTGAAACCGGTGAGTGGATCGGCCTCATCGGCCCGAACGGGGCCGGGAAGTCCAGCCTCTTGCGGGCGATCGGTGGCCTTGTCGATTACCGCGGCACGATTGAATTCGACGGCAGCGAAATCGATGCGCGAGATCGCCCAACCACGATCGCTCTCCTGCCGCAGAATCCGACAATGCCGCCGGGCATGTCCGTGGGCGAATACGTCTTGTTGGGAAGGACGGCGCACATGTCGTGGCTCGCGGCGGAGAGCGAGCAAGACCGAAGCATCACGATCGAAGCCATCGACCGGCTCGATCTCGGGTCCTTCGTCAACCGGCCAGTCGATCAGCTCTCAGGGGGCGAGGCCCAACGAGTGGCGTTGGCTCGGGCTCTGACCCAACAAAGCTCGATTCTCCTGCTCGACGAGCCGACGAGCGCACTCGATATCGGCCACCAACTGGCCGTGCTCGATCTCGTCAACGAGATTCGTTGTGAGCGGATGCTCACGGTGGTCGCCGCCATGCACGACCTCACCGCCGCTGGCCGGCTCGCGGACCGACTGTTTCTCCTCGGAGATGGGCAGCTCAAGGCCAGTGGAACCACTGAAGAAGTCTTGACGGCCCGGCAACTCGAGCCCGTTTACGCCACAGAGGTGAGCATTCTCCGAGCTCCTGACGACAGCGTCGTCGTCGTTCCGATGCGGTCGACATCATGACCGGCTTCCGTACTGCCCTCGCGTTCCTGACTCGGCTTCCTGGCGGCGCCCACCCCGAGGACCAGGCAGGGATCACCCGCTCGGTTGGATGGTTCCCTGCGGTCGGCGTCGCCGTCGGAATGATCGGTGCTGCCGTTTACACCGGGGCGTCGACGATCGTCAGCCCAACAGCCGCGGCAACACTCGCCTTCATTGCGACCGCACTCGCAACCGGCGGCTTTCACGAGGACGGTCTCGCCGATAGTTTCGATGCCCTCGCCGGAGGATGGACAGTAGAGCGGCGCCTCGAGATTCTGAAGGACTCACGCCATGGCACGTTCGGCGTGCTGTCGCTCGTTCTGATCACGGTCCTCAAGATCGCTGCCCTTGCTCCCCTCTCGGGATGGGATGCCGCCTTCGTCTTGGTGTGTGCTCACAGCCTCGGCAGAGCTGGAGCCGTCGCCCTGATGACTCTCGCACCGACCGCTCGGGCTGACGGACTGGGCGCCGATTACACCAAGATGCTTCGTCCCTCAACCGCTGCTTTTGGTGCGGTCATCGGGATTGCGACAGCGGTTCTCGCGTTCGGCCCCATGGCCCCCATCGTGATTGCGGCCGTTGCTCTCGGCGCTGCTGTCGTGGGCTTGTGGGCATGGAAACGCATCGGTGGGATCACGGGTGACCTTCTCGGCGCAGCAGAACAGGTCGGCGAAGGACTCATCCTGCTTGCCGGCTCTGCACTGCTTGTCTGACCGGTCGAGCTACTAGCGTTCGATCATGAAGTTCGGATTTGTCCTGCCCAACAACTGGGGCCTGCCCGACCCAGGACCAGTCATTGACCTTGCCGTCGAGGCCGAAGAACTGGGACTCGATTCGGTGTGGGTCAACCATCACGTCATCAACATTGGCTATATCGCCGACCGGCTCGACGATCGCCCGTACTACGACGCACTCGCCATTCTCACATGGGCGGCGGCTCGAACCAAGACGATCACGCTCGGGACGTCGGTTCTGGTACTTCCCTATCTGCACCCGATGGTCTTGGCTCGATCCCTTGCCACCATCGACCAACTCAGCAACGGCCGTCTCATCGCCGGAGTCGGTGTAGGGAGCCTCCCAGAGGAGAACGAGGCACTCGGCGGTGCCCGCCACCTGTCGATTGACTACGCCAGTCGCGGCCGCTGGTCCGACGAATTCATCGAGGTCATGCAGGCGCTGTGGTCACCAGGCCCCGCCAACTATGCAGGCGACCACTTCACATTGGACGACATCGTGGCCGCTCCCAAGCCTGCGCAAGAAGCGTTGGCGTTGTGGATCGGAGGGTCAGGTGCTCCGGCGCGCAGACGAGCCGCTCGGTTCGGCCACGGCTGGCACCCACTCACCAGCATCGGTGGACTGGGCAAGCGCATGCCTGCGATGCGCGAGGCCATGATCGAGGCTGGGAGGAGTGATGACGACCTGATCGTCGCTCCCAGAATCGACGTGAGTCAGATTCCCAATCTTGATGCTGTCGAAGCCTGGGCCGATGCCGGTGCCGATCAATTGATCGTCGGTACGAGCTCCAGCGATGTCACCGAGATACGTGCTGGACTCGCCCACATCGCCAGCCTCGCCGCAGCGTCCTAGGTCGAAGCACCGAGACGGCGGTCGCCAGCAGCCGAGACCCGCAAGGCCCGTTCAAGAAGCTGGGGATCGCCGAGGCGACGACGAAGTTCACGTTCAAGTCCTGCAATCGGATGCAAGTTCTGCGGAGCACGCGTGTCCTTGTGAGGTTCGCTTGCGTACCGCGGCAAAAGCCGGCTGACGATGTCGGCGCGAACTCCCGCATCTTCCGCAGTCCCGAGCCCCGGAAGCTCTAGGCGCACGATCCCGCTGAGGGGATGACTGATCGGACCAGGAAGCCGCAGGTACCACGACCACTTCGTGTACTGACCTCCGATCAAGAAGAGCGGCGTTCGCTGCCCAGCATCGAGCTGCCCAACCACCCGGTGCTGTGGATTTTCCAAGTACTGCACGTTGTGGGTCTTCACGTAGCCGACCCCCGATGCACTCTCGCGCCCGCGTAGCGGGCCATCGAACACAATCAGCGCACCGCCGTTGAGATCAACCGAAAGGTCCATCTCCACGGCAGTCATGTGATTGTGCACACCCAGATAAAGGGCTTCAGGAGTGGCTTCGGCGAGCGGCCGCAGCTCATAGGTTCCATGACGAGTGACGATCGGTCCCGCTCCAGGTGCCGCGGTGTAGAGAGCTCGCTCAACGACGGCGTCGATCAGCTTGGCTGAGCCCGGCTCACACCGAACCGCACCCGCCGCCACGGTTGCGCAGACTCCCGGATAGGCAAGGTCTCCGTCGGGGTCCGTAGCCGAGGGTGCCGAGATCCAGATCCTTGCGTCGATACGGCGAACTCCGTCGACGAAGGTGACGGGCGGGAGATCTCCCACCGTCGGCGGATCGATCGGCGCCCATTGATCCAGGTCTCGTTCGACGGACGCATCGACCAGCGCGTCGATTTCGTCGAGCGCCTGTTCGTCACCGCTCGTCCCGTATGCCGGATCCCAGCTCTCTACTGCGAAATCCACGCCGACCACCCAAGTTCTTTCTTCGTTGTTGTCACGACATTTGCCGCTCTACCGAGGAGGTCGATGGACCCTTCGTGACGACGAAACGCACCGGCATTCGTTCGGCCAACGCCTCGATATGGGTCACGATGCCAACCAATCGACCTGACGCTGACAATTCCTCGATCGCCCCTGCCACAACGTCGAGTGTTTCAGGGTCCAACGTTCCGAAACCCTCATCGAGGAACATCGACTCCAGACGGGGTGAATCAACCGGAGCAAGATCGGCAATGGAGTCCGACAGGGCGAGCGCCAAAGCCAGCGAAGCCAAAAAGGTTTCACCGCCGGACAGCGTTCGCACATCGCGGTCGTGATCGGCGTTCCGATGATCAATGATCCGGAACGTGTTCTCAGTCGTCGTCAGAGAGAACTGCCCATTCGACAGCTCCTTGAGCCGAACCGTTGCCCGCTCCACGAGATCCTCGAGCGCTTCTGCCAACAACCATCGTTCGAAACCACTGACTCCGAGCTGCTTGCCAAGCAGATCGTTGACCTGATGCCTCTCTTGGAGATCGGCAACTTGAGATCGAAGCGAGTCCGCCTCAGCCAGGCGCTCTTCGAGCCGAGTCAGGTTGGTCGTCACCTCGACGCGGGCCTGGACCAACCCAGTTCGCAACGCGGAACTGTCGAGGTTGAACGCCTCAGCGCCTCGTGCAAGTTCTCCTAGACGCTCCGCCTTTCCGGCCGCCAACTCCTTGCCGCGGATGGCGATCTCTGACCGCGTCGCTCCCAACTGCTCGACCTGCTCGGACGCCCATCTGCCAAATGCTTGCCAGTCTTCGAGCAGGGCAACGCCTTGGGGAGCTGGCGGTTCCAGCGCGGACACCGCATCACGCTTTTGACCGAACGCACTGCGTTGTTCTCGTTCGAGGTCAGCGAGCCGTCGACCCTCTGCCTCGAGTTCATCGAGCCTGCGCTCAGCGGCCCGAGACTCTTCGGTGAGCGTCGTTGCCCGCTCGGCCGCCGATTCGGCTTTGACGAGCAACTCGCTCAGCTCATCAACCGAGCGAACATCGGCCAGGCGTCGCTCCAGCTCTGCGAGCTCCTCTGTTTGATCGACGAGTCGGCGACGGCGCGCCGCAACCTCACCAGCCTGATCGGTTGCAACCTTGCGAGCGGTTGTCAATGTCGCGGCGGCAGACCGGGCAAGTTCGTCGGCCTTCGCCAGCTCGGCAGATGGATCGTGGTCCGGAATCGCCGCGACCTCGACGCGACAGACAGGGCACGGTTCGCCGACGACCAGAGACGCCACCCACGCGCTTGCATCGGCAAGAGCCCGGATGCCTGCGAGTGTGCCGTCAGCTTGCTCGCGAGCTTCCTCTGCCTCGACAACAATTCCATCGGCCCGCTCTGCCTCCTCGACCGCCATCCTCAGCGCCGGCTCGAGTTCAGCAACCGTTCGCCGAAGGTCTGATGTACGGGCCCACTCCTTCTGCTGGGCTCGGATTGTGCGCGTGTCTGGCAGATCGGCAACCTCGAGCTGCAGGGCATCGCGGCGCACTCGTAGTTGATCACGATCTTCGCGAGCCGCCTTGGCCTGCGCCGCGACTTCAGCCACGAACCCGCCAAGGTCGGCGACCGAGTTCGGAACGTCCGACCCGCTGAGCGCCTCGAGCTGACTGTCGAGCATCTCGACCTGCTGGCGAAGCGTGACGAGCTCGCCTTCGATCTCATCGACTTCATCGAGAACGCTCGCGGCCTGCTCGCTGAACGTGTCCAGGGCGACCAGATTCGTGCGGGCGATGGCGAGAGCCTCTGGAGTCACGTCTCGATGACGTTCCAGCTGCTGGGTCAGGGCATCGCTGCGAGTAGCTGCGTCTTTCGCCCGCTCCCTGGCCATGACCCCCATGCGCGAGTAGATCTCAAGATCGAGCAGGCGGCGCAACAACTTCTGGCGACTTGCTGGGTCGTCCTTCAGGAACTCAGCGAACTCACCCTGAGGGAGCACAACGGTTCGAGTGAATTGGGAAAAGTCCAGACCAAGCAGCTCTTCGACCGCTGCAGTCAACTCTTTGGCCCCTGATGCCAGAACAGGTGACTCATCAAGCTTGAGGTCGCCGCCGAGCTCGAGTCGGGCTTCCTTTGTGGTGGCTCCCGTCTTCGTTCGACGGACGACCCGGATGGCGGTGTAGATACGACCACCGAGCTCAAAGTCGAGTCGGACTTTTGCCTCGTTCGCTCCCTGAGTAATCACGGGAGCAACGAGCCGCACATCGTCGTAGCGAGCCACTGACCCGAAGAGGGCGAACGTCATCGCATCGATGATCGAGGACTTTCCCGAACCGGTCGGACCGACGAATGCGATCAGATCGACGTCGCCGAAGTCGATCTCGATCCGATCCTTGAACGTCGAGAACCCCTCGAGGTCCAACCGAAGCGGCCTCACCCTTCGGCTCCCGATGACTGCACGTGGTCAAAGAGCTCGGCGAACCCGGCCTCAACTCGTGGATCCACGATCTCACGCTCGGTCAGATAGTCGCTGAAGAGTTGGTGAGGCGTACGGCCATCACGTCGACGAACCCTTGCTCTCCCGAGTTCGGCGTCGCTCTCGACGACGACGTCGACCACACCCTCGCCAAGGGCGGCCCGAACGTCGTCAGCGAGCCCTGCCCTCGCCGGCTCGTTCACCCGCACCCGCAACCAGGCATCGCCCACCTCATCGGCAAGGGCGGCGAGCTGATCGAGCGTGCCCTGCACGGTTCGCAGCGGCCGCCCCGAGTGGAGCGCAACTTCGGTGACCTTGGCGGGCAAGCCTGGAGCAAGCTCGACCACGTTCACCTGTTTGTGCTGAGACTCCTCCCCGAAATCGAGCTGCATGGGTGAGCCGCAGTAGTGAATCGCCGTCGCCCCGCGCACGATCTGGGGACGGTGAAGGTGGCCAAGCGCGACATAGCTTGCGGTTGCCGGGAACGAGACTGCCGGAACCGAGTATTCCTCGACAAGGTGTGCTGCCCGTTCACCTCCTCCGGTGGCTCCTCCCTGCACGAAGGCGTGACCAACAATGATGTTGACCGCGTCCGCAGAGAATGAAGCG
Organism: uncultured Acidimicrobiales bacterium; assembly: GCA_937930695.1. Taxonomy (GTDB): domain Bacteria; phylum Actinomycetota; class Acidimicrobiia; order Acidimicrobiales; family SZUA-35; genus CALEWY01. Next base: position 7,341 of record CALHCB010000110.1, read on the forward strand.
GTGAGCGCGTCAAGCACTCGGCTCATCCGCTCGGCGTAGCGTTGCGCATTTTCGAACCCGGCGCTGTTCATCAGCTCGTCTGCACGCACGATGCCTCGTTGGGAAACGAACGGAACGAGGGCCAATCTCACGAGCGTGCCATCGGCCACCGTCATCTCGATGACCCCACCATCGGTCGGCGATCGCGGCTCGGTCAGCAGCGTGACTCGGCCGAGTGCCAGCATCGGGGCAACCGCACGCAATCGCCGAGGATTGTCATGGTTTCCAGAAATTGCGACGACGGGAGCGATCTGAGCCAGACGCAGGAAGGCTTCGTAAACAATTCCCTCGGACTCCGGTGATGGCGCAGCGGTCTCGAACAAGTCGCCAGCCACGACGACAAGATCGACGCTCGACCGCTCGGCGGCATCGACAATCTCGTTGAGGACCGCCCGGTGCTCATCAGCGCGCGAACGACCGCGGATCGCCTTGCCGACATGCCAGTCCGAGGTGTGCAACAACCGCATTGCCTCGAATGTATGTCGCCACTGTGACAGCTACGCGCCCCAGTGCCCGGAGGCCATCCCTCTTTCGTAGGCAGGGCTGGACTCCACGATGTCGAGCACTTGAGCAATCAATTCGGGCTCCGCAGCTGCTCGCCAGTCGCTGGGGCGCGGGGTCCTGAACACAGTGAAATAGGAGTTCACCGGCAGTTCTCCATAGGAGAGCCGCCGCCAGCGGCTCGCACCAGAGACCGTGGTCGCCACGAATTGTCTCGTCGCGTCACACATATCGAACCCGAGTGCGTTCAGCGCAAGCTCAGCTCCGATGAACGGCTCGGCAATCAATCCTTCGTAGAACACAACCGTGCTCGACGGACATGTTTCCACCGCGGCCAACGATCGTTCAGTTCGGGCTCGCCACAAGAGCGCCTCCACTTGGGCCGACGACAAGGTGTCGATTCGATCGAGATAGTGCGCCAACTCCGCGTGGTCGGCCAGCGTATTGATCAGCGACTCGGCCAGGCCCTCGGGCATCAGTCCCAGTCCGCTGCCCTTGAGATGGCTGGCAACGACGGCAACGGGGTGTCGCATCAGATACACGAGCGAAATCTGAGGCAACTGGACCACGGCGTTCAGCGCGTAAAGGCGGTCGACTTCCTTGAACACGATGTTCGCACCGGGTTCCGCTGCAAGTCCCCGAGCAAATCGATCACTCAACTTGCTGGACGAGCGGGCTGCCGCCCACAGAACGCCGCGGGCCGCTGGTCGAAGTCCCGGCTCACCAGCGTGGAGAAATGGTGGTTTCACCACCCGAGGATCCGCGCCTTGGAGTGCGGCGAAGAAGTCGCCAACCTCCAGGGCACGAGTTGGATGACGTAACTCTCGTTCGAGCTCAGCAAACGCGGGGGTTTCCCGCAGCCGGAGAATTGGCTCAAATCGGTAGTCAATGTCTGGATGGCTTGAGACAACGGAGCCAAGCCACGTTGAACCAGATCGTCCCGCACTGAAGATCGCCCCGAGTGATCCGTCAACAGACCCGGACTCCGCGCTGCGGAGAGGGCTATCTATCGATGTCACGCAGGAAGAATCGGCCCGTAGACGACCCTCCTTGAGCCGAACATCTCGCAAGAACCTCCTCGCTCGGTGTCACGGACTGCACCCAAGACCGGAAGACTGCCCGGTGTGACCACCTCCGATGCTCCGGCTCCCATCGTGCCCGAGCGGACCAGAACGCTTCGCGAACTCCGCTTGGTTCGGGAGCCCGTTCGTCTGTTCCTCGCCTCTCCTCAGGTGACCGCCCCAATGCTTCGTCGGTCGACCACCACCGCTCGTCGGGTCATGACACTCCCTGGATTCGGGGCAACCGATCGCTCGATGACACCGTTGCGGGGATACCTCCACGGGTTGGGTCACTCGCCCATCAAGTGGGGTCTCGGTCGAAACAACGGCGACGTCCAACGGATGGTCGAGGAGACCAACGAGCGCATCTCGGACCTGACCACCGACGAACCGATCGACCTGATCGGGTGGAGCCTCGGCGGCGTTGTAGCCCGAGAGGTTGCCCGAGATCAGCCAACTCGAGTGCGATCCGTCATCACCTACGGCACACCTGTCATCGGCGGGCCTCGCTACACCGTGTCAGCGAAGTCCTTCGGCGAAGAGGCCATCACCGCGATTGAAGCGGAGATCGTCGTCAGAGAGAGGACACCCATCACGGTTCCGGTCACCGCGATCTACAGCCGCCAAGACGGCATTGTCGACTGGCCAGCTTGCATCGACCCGTACCCGAACAATGTCGAGCACATCGAGGTCAGTTCATCGCACATCGGGATGGGCATCGACCCAGACGTCTGGCGCCTGATTGCCGAGCGACTCGGGTCCTAGCTCACGACCTCGCACTACTCTGCGGACCGTGGCATCAACGCAACCCTCGCGGCTCTACGAAGATCTGACCGGACCAGAAATCGGTTCGACGATCAACAAGGACACCATCCTTCTGCTCCCTATCGGAGCGGTGGAACAACACGGTCCCCATCTGCCACTCTCGGTCGATCACGTCATCGCTCACGAAACCGCTTCGGCGGTGATTGCCGAATGCGGCGAAACACTCGACGTTTGGCAACTGCCAACGCTGTCGGTCTCAAAGTCGAACGAACATGCCTGGTCCCCAGGCACCCTCATGTTGTCTGCCGACACGATGATGCGCGTGTTGCTCGATCTGGCTCGATCCGCCGCGACCTCAGGGGCCGAGCGCCTCGTTCTCCTCAATGGCCATGGGGGAAACACGACGTTGTTGAACACTGCGCTGCGGGAAATCCGGCTCGAAACGGGTCTCAAGACTTTTCTCATGCACCCATCGCTTCCGCCCGCATACGGCGGCGCCTCTCCTGAAGAAGAGTTGGGAATGGGAATCCACGGCGGCCGAGATGAAACATCGGTCTTCATGCATCTCCGGCCAGATCAGGTCAATCTCGACCTCGCGGAACGTAAGGTCCCCGAAGGTCTGGCAGAGAACCACCACGTGAAGTTCGGAGGATCGACTTCGTTCGGCTGGCTTTCGAACGACTTCGACGCTGAGGGCTACATCGGCGATCCAACCGACGCCAATCCTGAGCTCGGGCGGCAACTCTTTGAATCCGCGGTCGGGACACTGAGTGAAGCAATGGCCGAAATCAAGACCTTTGACTTCGGCCGATGAGCCATCATCGTCAGCACCTCAGCCCCCAAGACCCTGCCCATTCCAACGACCCTGCCCATACCAACCAACGTGGAGGCCTCTCATGACTGTGATCGTTCGAGGTGGCACGGTGATCAATGCCACCGGTGCAACGACCGCCGACGTGATCATCGAAGGTGACAAGATCGCCGCTGTCGTCGACCCAAGCTCCGACATTGCGGCATCCGCCGCCCGAAGCGACGCAACCGTCGTTGAGGCCGCAGGGCGATACGTCATCCCCGGCGGCGTCGACGTGCACGTCCACTTACAGCTCCCGATGTCGCCAGAGGCCACCTCGTCGGACACATTCGAGACGGGGACCCGAGCTGCTGTGATCGGCGGCACGACCACCGTCATCGACTTCGCAGGCCAACTCCACGGAACCAGCGTGCGAGATGCCGTCGAGGAGCGTCTCGCTGAGGCCCAAGGACAATGCGCGATCGATTACGGCCTGCATCTCTCGATGGGCGATGTCCATGATCAGTCACTGAAGGACATGCGCTCCCTCGTCGACGAAGGCATGACGAGCTTCAAGCTCTTCATGGCCTACCCGGGAGCCTGGTACTCCGACGACGGGCAGATCCTGCGAGCCATGCAAGTTGCTGCCGAGACCGGCGCACTGATCATGATGCACGCAGAAAACGGCATCGCCATCGACGTGCTACGAGATCAAGCGGCTGGGCGAGGAAACACCTCGTCGGTCTGGCACGGCCGCACCCGGCCCCCTGAGCTCGAAGGCGAGGCCACCTATCGAGCGATTCAACTCGCGACGGTCGCCCAGGCCCCGCTCTACATCGTCCACTTGTCCGCCGCGGAAGCGCTCGAACAAGTGGTGTTGGCACGAGACCGAGGACGAAACGTCTTCGCTGAAACCTGCCCGCAGTATCTGTACCTGTCGCTCGAAGAACACCTCGACCAACCGGGCATCGATGGAGTGCGTCACATTTGCTCGCCACCACTCCGATCCAGGGCAGACGGCCATCAAGACACACTCTGGACTGGCCTGCGAACCGACGACCTGTCGGTCGTGTCAACCGACCACTGCCCATTCTGCGACAGCGAGAAGTTGCTCGGTATCGACGATTTTCGTTCTGTCCCAAACGGACTGGGGACCATCGAGCATCGAATGGACTTGTTGCACCAGGGCGTCGTCACCGGCGAGCTCTCGCTGAGTCGTTGGGTCGATGTTTGCTCCACCACTCCGGCCCGACTCTTCGGACTCCAAGGTCGAAAAGGAGTCATCGCTCCCGGTGCAGATGCAGACATCGTGGTGTACGACCCGAAAGCCACGCACGTACTTGGCGCCGAGACCCACCATATGAACCTGGACCATTCGGTCTGGGAGGGCGTCGAGCTCCAGGGCAAAGCCGAGACGGTCCTCAGCCGTGGTTCCGTTGTCGTCGAGCAGGGTGAGTTCGTCGGGACGATCGGTCATGGCCGATACCTCGAACGATCCATTCCCGAGCCACTGCGCTAGCGACATGACGATGGAACCTCGTCTGCCGACACAGGTTGAGACCGAGCGTTTGCTGCTGCGAATGTGGGAACCAACCGATGCCGCAACTCTCGGCGAAGTGATCCAGCAAAACATCGAGTACCTGGTTCCCTGGATGCCCTGGGCCAAGTTCGAACCGACATCAACGATCGACCGAATGGCGCTCATTGCCGAATGGACCGATGACTGGCGCTCGGGGGGGAGTTGTGTGTACGGGGTCTTCCTTCGGCAGGACGACGGCTCGCTCACCGCTATCGGCGGCACCGGGCTCCATCGACGCATCGGAACGAATGGACTCGAGATCGGCTACTGGATCGATCATGCTCACTGGGGCTCCGGGCTCGCCACCGAACTCTCCGCTGCCCTGACGACCGTGGCGTTCGCTCAGCCGGGTGTTGATCGGGTCGAAATTCACCATGACAAGGCCAACGTTCGCAGCAGTGTGATCCCCGAACGCCTCGGCTTTGCCGTGATCGGTGAGGAAACACGCGAGGTCATCGCTCAAGCAGAAATCGGCATCACCGTTGTCTGGCGAATGCTGGAGGCCGACTGGCCAGCGAACGAGCCCGAGGCCCAGCAACCCGCGCCCTGATGCACATGCACGTCTGACAGGAACGTGTCAGTCCATGTTCACGCCCGAGACATTGGCAGTGAACATGGGCTCTTTAGGTTCACGACATGGTTGTCGTCGTGTCCCGCTTCCCCCAACGGTGATCGACGCTGTCGATCCATTCATCGGGACTGGAGTCACCGATCTCGGCGAGCCCAACGGGCTCGCGGCGACATGGTGGTGGCCGAAACCACAGGTCGGCAACACACACCCAGGCCCTACGTATCCCTTTGGCATGGTCTCCGCGTGTGCCTACTCGGGCGCCTATCCCACCGGGTATGGACTCCACGACATGTCGACCGAGGGGATCCCTCGCCAGATCCATGATCGATCGGCTGCATCTGGATTCACGCACTTTCAGCAGTCCGGAACCGGGGCGATCCGCAAGTACTACAACTACGTCAGAGTGAGCCCAATGGTCGGCCCACTCGACGAACTCGGGCGTCTCTGGTTGCTCGAGGACGAGACCGCGGAGGTTGGGTATTACACGGCCAATCTCGAGACCGGCATTCGGGCGGAGCTGACGGTTGGCCCGAAATCAGCGGTGCATCGGTACACATTCCCCTCGAATCCCGATGCCCGAGTTGTCATCGACTTCTCGCTCGGAGGTCTCGCCATTGAACATGGAGCGACCGTTCCGACCCAAGCGAACCTGGAGACTCGACCCGGCGGTGTCGGGCGGGCCGACATCATGGTGGAGGGGGTCCCGCTAGCCGTCCATCTCGAGTGTCTTGCTCCAGAGTGGCGGCAGATGCTGTGGTACGACCGCCGGCTCATGCCGGGCGGGACCCGACTCGACTTTGATCACATTCGTCCGACGACTCTTCGCCCGTTCGGGATCGTGCTGAAGGGACCAACCGAACCGGGTCAGACCATCGAACTCCGGATGGGATTTTCGCTCCGAGGTGGCGATCAGGCTGAAGCAAACCTTCGAGCCGACTGCGGTCAGTCCCAAAACGCCTTTGACGAACGACGACATTCGACCCGACGAGCTTGGCGGGACCAGCTCGGTCGGATCCAGGTAGAGGGCGGGACGAGCGAACGGCGGGCCACGTTCGCCACCGCCCTCTACCACTCAACGATCAAGCCGTGTTTTGCACCAGACGAGAGTCCGTTCTGGGTGGGTTCGGGACCGTTCGTCTTCGACATCTGCACGATGTGGGACATCTACAAGACTCAGCTCCCGCTGCTGACAGCGCTCGACCCCGAACGTGCCGTCGAGCTCGCGAATGCCCTGTTGTTGGTTTGTGAGCAGGAAGGCAACTTGCCGATCGGTTACCGCATGGCAAGAGGGGCTGATCGCTTCTCCCGGCAAGGTTCTGCGCTCGCACACACGTTCTTCGCAGACCTTTGCGCACTGGGATTGCCGGGAATCGATTGGGATTGGGCCCTGGTCCATTTACACAGCGACCTTCGACGCACCTACGGCGAAGACTTTCTCGAGAACGGTCTCGCACACCCAATCAGTCACACCCTCGACCTTGCGATGGCCTACTACTGCACGGCCACGATCGCTCGCACGATCGGCGACGATGCTCTCGCGGGCCAATTTGAGGCAGTCGCCGATCGTTGGTCGAACGCCTTTGATTCCGACAACGGCCTCCTGCGCGACTCGACCTTCTACGAGGGCGGAAAGTGGAACTACTCCTTTCGGCTGCTCCACGAAATGGCTGGCCGGATCGAGATGGCCGGAGGTGAACTCGCGTTCAAGGATCTGCTCGACCTTTTCTTCGGTTTCGGCCTTCCGGCAGTGAAACAGCTCGGCACGGATCCGACGGCTGACGAGCTTGCTGCCGGCTATGCCCTCGATCGATTCGAAGGCCTGAACAACGAACCCGACATGGAAGCGCCATGGGCGTATCACTACATCGGCCGACCTGACCTCACCGCGACAGTCGTGCATTCCATACTCACAAATCAGTTCGGTGTCGGGCCAGGCGGTCTGCCTGGAAACGATGATTCCGGTGGCCTGAGTTCCTGGTTTGTGTGGGCCAGTCTCGGACTGTTCCCCGCCGCTGGTCAGGGAATCTTCTTTCTCAACGCTCCTTCCTTTCGGAGATCCCAAATCAATCTTGGGGACCGACGCTTCATCATCGAGACCACGGGATTCAAAGAACCCACTCGCGACGGAGCACCTCAGTTCATCCAGTCGGCCCGGCTCAACGGCGAGTCGCTCCAAGCGAGCTGGATCCGGTCGAGCGATCTCCATCGCGGCGGCCGGCTTCAGCTCGTCCTTGGGCCCGAACCGTCCCTTTGGGGAACCGACACCCGCCCGCCATCCGTCTCCACTCAGAGGAGTTGACATGAATCCGTCCTACCCGTCCCGCCGCTTCGTCATCGTCGTCAGAGCCGACCCCGTGATTTGCGGTCATTCCGGTGAAGCCAGAAACCTTGCCGAGGTCGCCCTGCGCCGAGGTTTTGACGACGTCCGAATCGTGACGTGGCCGATCGAGACGCTGCAGATGTCAGGTCTCCCACTCAAACCGCTCGACGCCGTGATGCCGTACTCGGATGGGATTACCGTCGAACGGCCGGACCCCGTCGGCGACTACAAGGTTCCAGACGGGCGGACGACGAGCGGAATGGTCGGTCGATTGGTCGAACTCTTCACCGACGGCGTTCCGACCGTATGCCTCTCGCTCTATCTCACGCCCCACACGACCGTGGTTGCTGAGGCGCTCGCGGTTGCTCGATCGACGGGGCTGCCAGTGCGGGTCACCACCTTGGCCGAAGCCGTTGGTTCCGATATCACGAACGTCGTTCGCAGTTGTGTCGAACAGGGGCGTTTCGGTCCAGCAGCCCATGTGTTGTCTTCCTACCTCGCTCAGGACCACTGCCTGGCGGTGTCGGAGTACACCAAGACACTCATCGTCGACGCGGCAGAGGCGATCGACGAACGACACGGCACGACGTTTGGGCCCCAGTGCCGCGACCGAGTGCGCATCTCCTATCCAGCCATCGACACCTCCCTCTACACCGACCTTGATCCGGCAGAAGTCGAACACGTCCTGAAACAGCGCAATCTCGAACCTGGCCGCTACGTGCTGTTCTTGTCCCGTCTGAGCGCAGCGAAGGGAGTCGACGACCTCATCGAAGGGTTTGCTCGCAGCACAGCATCGAAGGACTTCTCACTCGTCATTGCCGGCAGTGGACCGGAGGCTGCCGCGTTGCGAGACCAAGCCGTTCACACATCGGTCGGGCGACAGATCACGTTTTTGGATGATGTCGGCGACGACGAAAAACGCTTTCTGATGGCCGGCTCAGCCGCGTACTGCCTCCCAAGCAAACCTCGTCCCGAGTTCGTGGAGACATTCGGGATCGCGCTCGTCGAGAAGATGCTGGCCGGTGGCGGTCCCGTGCTCACGACCGAGACGGGCGGAATACCCGAAGCAGTCGGCGATACCGCGACCACGATTCCTCCGGCTTCTCCCGAAGCGATAGCCCATGCGCTCGATGAGGTGCTTCTCCACATCACCGAAGCCGAGACAGACGCTCGTGCCGACAAAGCTCGGACATATGCATTGCAGTTCGATCGCTTCTCGGTCTTCGACAAGATGTTCTCCGAAGTCGAGATCCCAGACGGGTTGGCGACCAGCTGAGCGCCGACGAGGAGTTCAGACCTCAGACGTCGAGCAGACGGGCGAACGCTCCCGGAACACCTGAAGGACCGTCGAGAAGCACGATGTTTGCGCCGACGGATTGAGCGAACGCCTCCGCGTCCTCGCACTCTTCGGCTGGTGCGATGATCGCCAGCTCATCAAGCATCTGTCCGGCTAAACGAGGGTCGCTCCCTACCGTGGTCTTGCAGTCCGACAGCAGAATTGTCAGCCGACGCTTGGCTCGCGATCGTTCGAGTTGCGCTCGGGCCGACTGCAACGCGAAGTCGAGGTCGGTTGGCCCATGGCCTCGCAGGCCGAAGATGTCGTCGACGACGGCATCTGCATGGCGAGGCGTGTCCTGAGCTTTGACAACGATGACTCTGTCGGAAAAGGCCAACACGGAGTGATCAATCGGGGCCCGCCACGCCGCCGCGGCGGCAGCGAGCCCAGCCGCAGCAAGACGATCTCCGCCCATCGATCCGCTCTTGTCGACGATGAGACAGAGGGCCGTGTCAGGGCGTGACCATTCCCGGACCACCAGTTCATCAAGCACGGGGGCACCACCGCTGGCCCGGGCCTCGATGAGCGCATCGAGGCTCCCGTCGATATCAATGTCGCCGGTGGCGAGTGCTGCCGATCGCGGCCGCAAGCGTCCGACGCCCCTCGCCCGGGGCGGTCCGCTACGGGCAAGATCAAGCACGAGGCGACCGGCAAGCCGTTGGGCCAAGGCCCGCAGTTTTTCGTCGGTCGCTCCCGTCATGTCCGCCAACATCGACAGCGCATCGTCGGCGTTCTCGGCCATCGCCTCTTCGAACGCATCTTCGTCGAGCTGCCCAACGTCGGGGGAAACGTCCTCGAAGCCATCCTGATTTTCGAGTTCGTGGCGAGGCGTTGTCTTACGACGCTCGTTCTTGAGCGCTTCCTGGGCCTCATCCCCCTCGGTGGCGAGCCTTAGTCCGCTGTCGCCCCAACCGGGGTCGAATCTTTTCCCGAGTCATCACCCGGCATCTCCGGTTCCGAGCCAAAGATCTCCATGAAGAGCTCCGTCAGGATCTCTTCCGCGGTGCGTCCCGTCCCTTCGTGGACTCGAATTCGTCCGGACAACGCAGCAAGCACGGCATCGAGCATGGTCTGCGCTGAACCGCTCTCGCGGATCGAGGACAGCTGCTCAGCGATCAGCAGAGCATCGATCGATCCTCGAACCGAAGATCCGATTCGGATCTCGGGATGACTTCTCGTCACGCGTACGAGTTCGACGATCTTGCGGGTGAGTTCGCCAGCCGGAGCACCGGATTCGCGTGCTGCGATCGACGTTTCTTCCTCGGTGGTTTGGTAGCCCATGGCCACCCGACACATCCGGTCATAGACAGCGGCCGAGATGCGGGCAGTGCCCACCGCATCAAACGGATTCATGGCGGCCACCAGGCGGAAACCCTTCGCAGCCGGGATTCGACCGAGGCGAGGAATGTTGAGTTCTCGCTCCGACATCGCCGTGATCAGAAGGTTGAGTGTTTCTTCAGGAACTCGGTTGAGCTCCTCGACGTAGAGCAGGGCTCCATCTCGAACAGCCTCGGTGAGCGGACCATCGATGAAAACATCAGCGCTGTATCCGTCGCTGAGCACGCGGGCCGGATCGAATTGACCTGCGAGACGAGCGGGCGTCAGCTCGGCGTTTCCTTCGACGAAGACGAACGGCAAATCGGCGGACTCAGCAAGGGCACGCAAGAGCGTGGACTTGCCCGTTCCTGGCGGACCTTCGAGCAATATGTGGCGGTCGGCGGCCAAGGCCGCAACGACGACCTCGATCTCGCCGCGGCGGCCGACGACGTGCTCACACACAGCGTCGACCACCGAGGCATCAAACTTCATAGATGACTTTCAGTCCGTCACTCAGGCCGCAGCGTGGTCATACATGACCATGCCTCGGATGTTGTCGCCGTTGCGCATGGCGTCGTAGCCGTCGTTGATGTCATCCAACTTGTAGGTGTTCGTGATCAGCTCGTCGAGCATCAGGGTTCCGTTCTGATACATGTCGAGCAAACGAGGGATGTCATAACGAGGGTTTGCTGATCCAAAGATCGATCCGACGAGCTGCTTCTGGAAGAGGGTCAGCTCGAAGAGGCTGAGCTTCACATCCTGCTCGAGAATTGGTGCCACCGAGGTGTGGACGCAGCGACCACCAGTACCGAGTAGTGCCATGGTGTCCTGGATGATTTCGCCGGAGCCAACACCGATGGTGATGATGGCCTTCTCGGCCATCTTGCCCTGGGTCATCTCCATGATCATCGGCAGGGCTTCTTGCACGCTGCTCGCGGTGTGGGTTGCCCCGAACTGTTGGGCCAACTCGTGCTTCCGCTCGTTGATATCGACGGCGATGATCTTCTCGGCCCCGGCCATCTTGGCACCCTGGATGGCATTCATGCCGATGCCGCCGTTGCCGACGACAACCACGGTCTCGCCCGGCTTGACCTCAGCGGCATAGTTCGCTGAGCCCCACCCGGTGGTCACGCCACAGCCGACGAGCGCAGCCTTGTCGAGCGGGATGTCCTTGTTGATCTTGATCGCAGAGGCCGTCGAACACACGGTGTACTCACCGAAGGTGCCGATGCAGCACATGATGCCGAGATCCCGACCATCGAGGGAGTGGTGACGAGCTGTGAGGTCGGTGACTTGGCGACCAGCAAGCAGGAACTGTCCGAGCTCGCAAAGATTCTGCATGCCAACGGCGCACTTGGAGCACTTGCCACAGGCAGGGATGAAACCGAGCACGACATGATCGCCGACCTCGAGGTCGGTGACGCCGGGGCCGACTTCCACAACTTCGCCGGCGCCTTCGTGACCACCGATGCATGGCATCTGCTCGATACCGAGTTCTGCTTGGATTTCCGGGGGCATCACCATGTCGCCCGTCAGCAGGTGATCGTCGGAGTGACAAAGACCTGAACCCACGAGTTTGATCATGACCTCGCCCGCCTTGGGCGGATCAAGCTCGATCTCCTCGACACTCCATGGTGTGTTGACTTCCCAGAGAATTGCGGCGCGGGTCTTCATTCGTGGCTCCTTCTTTGGCACCGCAAGAACGGCACCGGCAAGTGGGTGTGACGCTGAACCTAGCGGAGCCGATGACGGTGTGCCCAACGGCACACTCAAGCCTCGGTGCTGGCGTCCCTCGTCCTCAGGGTCTGAGTTGGATCCAGCCAGCCGGCGATTCCTGATTCGAGCTTCATCGAGACCAGAGAAGCTGCTCGCTCCGCCTCAATGCAACGTGCCACGTTGGAGGTTCTCGTCAACTTCGCTTGTCCCCACTGTGTCAGAATCGATCGTATGTCCTCGGGCGAATCGAACAGACCACTCGGCGGGCAGCACGCCTTCATCACCGGTGGCGGTTCAGGGATCGGTCTCGGGGCGGCGAAGGCGTTGCTCGTCGACGGCGCCTCGGTGACGATCGCCGGACGGTCAGCGGAACGTCTAGAAACAGCACGGCTCGAACTCAACAACTTCACGCAGGTTGGGTCGACAATCGACACTGCAGTCGTCGACGTGTCCGACGAGGTATCACTCGAAAGGGGCCTACACGCTGCGAACGACCGGGTTCCGCTCACGATCGCGGTGGCCAACGCCGGCGTCGGTTCTGCATCGCCCTTGCTCAGCACGGAACTCACCGATTGGGAACGCGTGCTACGAACCAATCTGACCGGTGCGTTCCTTACGTTCAAATGCGCGGGCCGCCACCTCGTCTCCAACGGGGGAGGCGTCCTATGCGCGGTTTCTTCTATTGCCGGCAATCGAACACACCGATTCATGAGTGCATACACAGCAAGCAAGGCCGGACTCGAAATGCTGGTCAAGAACGCGGCTGACGAATTGGGCCCGCATCGCGTGCGAGTCAACGCTATTGCGCCGGGAATCGTCGACACCGACATCTCCGCCTCGCTCCGCGAGAACGAAGCCGTGAACGACGACTACCGACAGAACATGCCGCTTGGACGCCGCGGCACAACAGAGGACACTTCGGCAGCCATCCGTTTTCTCTGTGGACCTGAATCGAGCTGGGTCACGGGCGTCATACTCCCAGTCGATGGCGGACATCACCTCCGTCGCGGACCCAATCTGGCTCCGCTGCTTGCCGGACGTTCGGCTGACGAGCCACCCGCATCGCAAGACCCTGGCGACAGGTCAGTTCACCAAGAGGCTGCTCAGAACTACTCCCATAAGAACAAGCCACTTACGCGGGAGATCATTGCCGAGCTCATCCTCGAACGTCTCGCACACGGAGAGGTACTTCGCCGGGCAGAACTCATCGACCATGCTCGGGCCGTACATGTGGCACGCGGGGGGA
>CALHCB010000111.1 GCA_937930695.1 uncultured Acidimicrobiales bacterium
CAGGCCGATCAGGGTCTTCGGTATGAGCGCCAACCCAGCTGACCCGTTGTCGTCGAGACCCGCCCGTGACATCCCCCAGGCCTTTGACGGTGTCATCGTGCCGCTCGACGGCTCGGACGACGGCGTGCATGCGCTGCGAGTGGGAGCGGCACTGTCACAACGTCTCGCGTGTCCCGTGACCGCGATTTCGTTTGCCTCCTCAGAGTCCCTTCGACAGTTGGAGCGTCGCATTCGTCGCTTGGTTCGGCGAGAACTTGCCGGGACGCCGTTCTGCGTCACGATTCGCCGTTGTCACTCGTCGGTTGCAGCTGACATTCTGCTGGAAATGGCACTTTGGCCAAACGCCATCTTGTGCATGCCCCCACGCGGTCTTGGCCAAAGTGTTCGAGCGGCAGGAAGCGTCGCGAGTCCCCTACTGGCAGCGCTTCCTCGTGCCGTTTTGCTGGTCGGCCCTGTGTGCGATGGCCTCGACTTCGACCCTTCTGGATTGGCGCTCATCGCAGCCGAGTCAGTCATCGCAGCTGAGTCATTGGTCGCAGAACACAGCCCGTCGACGGCTCAGACCTGGAGTGCATCCTTCGGCTCCAGCGCCGGACAGACAATAGCCATCGAGGACAGCGCCCACCCGGTGGAGAGTGCCAGGCGAGTCGCCGGTGCGGCACGAGCAATCGGGGCATCGGTGATCATGCTCGCCCAACGTTCGCGTCAGGTGCGACCAGAAGATTTCAGCGACAACATTGCCGCCCACATCACTCGCTTCGCCCACTGTCCGGTTCTCGTGCACCGCTAGCTGAGGGCAGTGCCTCGGGCTCCGTCACCTACAGGCGCGATCCGCCGTCCCGTGATGTCGTCGGGCAATAGCCGGAAGTACCGGTTCTTTGCCCCGGCGGCCCACGGCTCGATCTCGAGCGAGTCGGCATCGAGAAGCTCATCAACCGTTCGGATCTCAATGGCTCGGCCCTTGATCACGATGCTCCATCCGGTCTGTGTCATCTGATCGAGTTCGTCGACCTCAAACGCAATGCCGCTCCCGAGAGTCGCAGCCGCAAGCTTGAGGCCCGGTGCTGTCTTCACCACCAAGGAACTGCCGTCCACTCGATAGTTCACCGGAAAGATGTCTGGCTTGTTCTTGATCGCGACCGCAATCCTTCCAACGCTCGAGTCTGGCAACAGGCTCCAGCATTCCTCGACCGACATCGCTTCGAGTTCGGAACGAGTCATCGTGTGACCTCTCGTTCGCTATCGACGTGTCCGGTGCTGTCACCTTGGTCAGGGGCTGGAACAACAACCACCGGACAGGCGGCGTGATGAACGACGAAGGTACTGACACTGCCCAGCAGGGCGCCGCGGAAGCCGCCAAGACCTCGACTGCCGACGACCACAAGGTCCGCAGTTTCGGACTCGTCCACCAAAACTCGTGCCGGGGCGCCGTGCACGACTCTCTGCTCGATCGATGGTCCGTCATCACGCAACCCGATCGACTTGACGAACTCACGCACAAAGCCGTTCGCCTCAACCTCGAAGTCCACGAGGTTGTAGCCGGGTGCTTCCAACCCAATGACTGGGTAGATGCGCCAGGAGTGGAGCACCGTCAAGGTGTCTTGGGCTGTGCCGTGTTCGTAGGCCCAGTCGAACGCAGCGCGAGCTGCATCCGATCCGTCGATTCCAACGATGATTTTGGTCATAGCCCCATCCTCAATCGGCAAGCTCCGGCTCGACAGAGACTTTGGTCCTCGCTCCGAACACGTAGGGCTGCTGTATTGACCCAGGTCGAACCCGCTGATCCCACGAGAAACGTTCGTCGAGGTTTCGTCCGAAGCGGGGTTCTGTGTTGCAAGGACGTTTGGCCCTGCTCGCTGGTAGCCAGTCGCTTCACAGTGAGATTCATGACCAAGACAATCGTTGGAGTTGATGGTTCACCAGCGGCCGCGAAAGCCTTCGCTTGGGCGCTGGCGCACGCCAGGCCTGACGACACCGTTGTCGCCTTTCACACCTGGCAGATCCCACCAGTCGTTGGCCTCGACGCTGGGTACTACCAGCCGGGAAACCTTAGAGAACAGGCAGAAACGTTCGTCGAGGAGTTTGTCGCTGATGCCGTCGCTGACATTCATCTGGATGTCGATGGACCCGAAGTAGCAACCCTGGTTGCCAACGGTCACGTCGGACAAGAGTTGGTTGCTGCAAGCGATGCGACGGACGTCATTGTCGTGGGTAGCCGAGGACTGGGAGGATTTCGCGGGCTTCTGCTCGGCTCGACGAGCAACTACGTCCTGCACCACGCGAGGTGCCCGGTCGTGGTCGTCCGCGCCGACTCAGAATATGCCTCTTCTGATCCGGAGAGCGTCGGAGCCGATTCGCCCTGACGGAGTTCGTCAGCCTTGCAGGGGGACGATCCACTCGATCTTGGTTCCTCTCGGCGGCAGAGACTCCGAGTCCGTTGGCGATGTGACTCGAACCGTTCCCCCGAGTGCCTCAGCCCGATCTTTCAGATTTCGAAGCCCAAATCCGTGTCGATCTGTCGGAGCGAAGCCATCGCCATCGTCGACCACGACAAGCTGAATTTCATCGTCGGAGATCTGCAGTTGAACCGATGTGTGATCGGCATTGGCATGACGTTCCACGTTGGACAGCAACTCGTTCAGTGCCGGAACGAGATGGTTGCGGACGGTCGGAACAACTGCATCCAGTGGTCCGTCGAGGCTCAACTCGAGCATGCTGCGCCCGAGCGCCCGTTGGCGATCAGCGATGCGTTCGATCTCGGCTGCGAGCGAATCGTCTGTCCTGGTCAGTTGGAAGATCGTGCCGCGAATCACGGCAATGACCTCGTCGAGGTCCGTTATTGCCTTTTCGGCCCTGTCGGCGGGCACTCCGCTTGCGCCGAGACTGGCCTGCAGACTCATCCCGGTTGCGAAGAGCCGCTGGATCACGACGTCGTGCAGATCCCGAGCGATCCGCTCACGATCTTCAACCAGGAGCATCTGTCGGAGATTGTGTCGAGCATTGTCGAGAAGCAATGCAACGGCTGCCTCGGCGGCGAGCGCATCAAGACGGGCCTCATCGGCTGCGTTGATCGCTGGGCGACCTGGCAGACGAGCCGCAAAGAGCACGCCCTCGATGGTGGTCGACGTCCTCATTGGCATGACGCGACTCGGTCCGAGCGTTGGCATCGTCGGCTCTGCAACAAAGAGCTCGGCGTCGCTCATCGCCTCAGCGACCGCTCGTGGCCCCACCCCCCGATACGCCTCCATCACTGCGTTTTCGTCCGCGATTTTTTGACCAACCCACCGCAATGACTGGTCGGATGCGGCGACCACGCAGACCAACTCGTGGTTGAGGTTCGGCGATGCAATGAAGCAATGGTCGACGTCGGCTGCCACCCGCGCCGCGTCAACGACAAGCTGCAAAATCTCTTCGATCGACGATTCGTCGAGTGCGGCCTTGCGGATCGATCCGAGATCGCTCAGCAGTCGTTCCCTACGGTCACGCTCTCGCTCAGCATCGACCCGACGGCTGATGTCGATGATGTGAGCCAACGTTTGTGCGGCCCCGTCGATCCCCTCGATCGTCGAGGCATCCACTCGTGTCCAGACATAGCTGCCGTCCGCGGTGCGAAGTCGCTTCTCGGCGTGGTAGCTGGCGACGCCGCGCAACATCGCTGCGGCTCCCAACGCGTCGCGCCGACGGTCGTCGGGGTGAGTCAGCTCAGCGAAGCTCGCTCCGATTAGGTCCTCGATCTCGAACCCGAGCAGGTCAGCCAGCGCATCGTTGGCCAGCAACACTGTCCGGATCTCTGGTTCGGCAAGATCGACAATCGCCATGGGCACTGATGCATCGTCGAAAGCCGAACGAAAGCGGGCTTCGCTCTTTTGAATCTCTCGTTCGACTGCCTCCCGGTCGAGTTCCCATGCGACTCGCTTGGCCGAATCTCGAACGATCGCCATCGTCGCTGTGGTTCCGTCCACCACGATCGGGCTCAACGCGATCTCCACCGGATGGAGGCTCCCGTCGGCACATCTGGCGGTCAGCCTGGATCCGGTTTCTCCCATCTGTCGCCGGGTCGGCGCAGCGGCATACCGAGAACGATGGGAACGATGCACTGAATGCACGCTCGTGGGCACGAGTTTCTCGATCGGTTGACCGAGCAATTCCTCGTTGGTGTACCCCAACATCTCGGTGAGACGTGAGTTCACCGTCGTGATTCGTCCGTCACCATCAACGACGATGATGCCGTCAGGGGCTCCGTCGATGAGCTGCTGAGCGGCTGCCCCGCCGATCGATTCCATGCACAAACGGTACTTGCCAGCTAGTCGTACTTGCGGCGGTGGCGCTCTTCGAGGCGAGCAGCGAACGCTGCCGCCTCGGTGCGACGACTCATACCGAGTTTTGCCAGCATGTTCGACACGTAGTTCTTGACGGTCTTTTCCGCCAAGAACATCTCACTTGCGATCTGACGATTCGAGTAGCCCTCGCCAATCAGGTCGAAAATTCGATGTTCCTGCTCGGTCAGGGTCATGACCTTGCCCTCATCGCTGTCCTTGATGCGTTGCATGCCCATTCGGACCGTCGCCGAATCAAGGAGCTGGGCGCCGCCCGCGACCTTGCGAATCGACTCGACAAGATCGTTGCTCCGAATTTGCTTCAGTACGTATCCTGCTGCCCCTGCCATGGCGGCATCGATCAAAGCTTGGTCGTCTGCGAACGACGTCAGGATCAGGCAGGCGACCGCTGGGTAGCTCGAGCGAATCTCTCGGCACACTTCGATGCCATTGCCCTGTTCGAGCCGCACGTCGAGAACGGCGACGTCTGGAAGCGTGCTGGCCACAACACGGATGGCCTCGTCTGCGGTGCTCGCCTCGCTAATGACCTGCAGATCGGGTTCGGAGTTGAGCATGTCGGCCACACCGCGCCGAACGATCTCGTGATCGTCGAGCAGAAACACTTTGATGGGGGCCGAAGGCTGGGCGTCCGTCGGAAAATTCGTTGTCATCGGCGTGTGGAATCCAATGCTCGTCTTGAAGTGATACTTGAGTATGTACGAGAGTCCCGCCGACAAACAGGGACCAAGGTCCCCTGACGGCTCTAGCCACTCAATCCCAGGTACCGAATTGAAACGCCTCACCCGGAAGGCTGCGCCACTCGGCCCAGACGTCGGCATCGCCGTCGATCGCTACGACGTCATCGTGCGGTCGACCCCAAAGAGCGAGCAATACCTGAATCGGTGGCCCCTCGATGGCAACAAACCGATCGCGAGATGAATCGATCGTGATCACCTCGGCCGGCCGAGATCCTGTGAACCCCAGCTGCGCCCGGCCGGGGTCTCGGCCGGTGGCTCGACGCATTGCCGGCAGAAAGTACTCGCACGTGTAGGTGATGGCATCGAGAGCTTCTGCTTGTGTCATCGCATAGCTGTGGCCCAGAGCCGACTCGACATCGAGCCGATGGATGCCGAGCTCGGACGCCGCGTGCCACGCCCAGAGCCGCACCGTCCCCTCGCCGCCAGCCATCGAGAAGTAGCAGGCCCGATCGAGATCGTTCTCAAGTTGATCCAGAGCTGCATGTGCCCAGCTCGCCATGTCCTGCATTGGCGAGCCCTCCGGTTTCGTCTCGCTGCGCGCGTATCCGCGGGCTCGAGACTCCGGATCATCAGGGGCAGCTCGAATCATCTCTTCCCAAGCGATGCTCACCCGTCCAATGTGCACAGCAGCGTTGTAGACGGTCCACCCCGGGCAGTTCGGGACCGGCACCTGCTGCTCCGCAGGGTCTCGACTTGTGATGTAGTCGACAGCCCCGCGAGCCGCTTGCAGTCTCTGGTCATGATTCAGCATGTTTGCCCCTGGCGTTGCTCGTGAAAGCCAACGACGAGAGTTTGGCGAGGAAGAGATACGTGCATCAACTTGTCGTATCAGATGTCTCGCCCGTGATAGCGACCTCCGATGATTCCTTCGCTTCGACTGTCGTTGCATACAGTCCCAAGATGATCAAGGTTCATCCATCCACGCCAAGACTCGCCACGGCGCTCGCTCGCCTGAACATCAAGGCATCCACCGCCATCCAGGTCGACAACGTCATCTATTTCAGCGGCCTCACGGGCGTCGATCTTGAGACGGGCGAGCCCGTTCCTGGCGGGACAGCTGCCCAGGCTCGGCAGGGGTTGCAAATCTTCTCTGACATCCTGGAAGACCTCGGTCTCAGCCTCGATCACGTGATCAAGGTCAATGCCCATCTGGTGCAGCTCGAGGACTTCGGGGATTGGAACGATGTCTTTCTCGACGTGTTCGAGCCGCCCTACCCGTGCCGGACCACCGTGGGCGCACCGCTCATCGTTGGCCTCATCGAGCTCGAGATCACGGCCTCAGTTGAGCCACGCGTGCAACGCTGATCTCAGCTCTCACGTGGTGCGGCAGGTGTCGTTGCTTGACTGAGGTACGCCGCTGGTGAGGTCCCGAGGTGTTTGCGGAAGTCGCGGGTCAGATGCGCTTGGTCGGAGTAGCCAAGCTCAGCCGCAACCGTGGACCACCCCTTCCATTTCGTGCCGGTCTCCAACGCTTCCAGGGCTGACTCAGCGGCCTCGATGATTCGCCACCGACGAATCACAAACGATGGACTCACCCCAACGTGAACGTCGAACAGACGTTGAAGCGTGCGCACACTGACTCCCCCTGCTTCGGCCAACTGTTCGGAGCGACGCACCGTTCGGTCGTGTTCGGCCATTGCGGCGATTCGTGCCACCTCACGAGCCTCGTCAACTTGGGACTGCTCTCGTTCGGCGACCATCTCAGTGAGTGATCGCTGCAAGCACACGGTGCGAGCCTCATTGGTCGCTGCTCGGCGCACTGCTTTGACCAACTGTGTTCCGTCGAGCCCCGGCAGCGATTGATCGAGCCGCAACTCCGTGTCGACGACGTCCTTGGCTGGGAATCCCAGGATCACACCAAGTCCGCCGACCGTGGTCCGAGCAGCAACGGTCCATCCTGTTGCGGTGAGCGGTCGATGGCTGAGTCCAGTCATCACTCCGTACACGCGACCTTCGGCCGGGTCCAACGACACACCATCGTCGTCGATGGTGCCGACGCTGATGTTTCCCGCCGGGTGATTCAGCACCTGTTGGTGATGAATCTTGCCGTCGGGGATCTCCCAGGAGACAGACCAGAACCATTCGATGATGCCGTCAAGTGCCGGACCGGCCGGCAGCCGAACGAAGTCGACATGGCGCATCATCTCGACAGGATCGAGAATGCCCCGAGTGTCATTGGGAAGAGGTCTCGACATTCGACTCCACGTTACCGGTGGAGGTTGGCGTGATTCTTCAAGAATCGGCATCACCCCTCGCCATACGGTCGCTCCATGAGCAACGAACCAACTGAACTCCCCATCTTCCCTACCGCTGCACCAGCCGTCTTCTGCGATCCCGACTCAGCACCCGAACTCTTCGCAGAAGTTCTCGAAGGACTCGCTGCGGTGGTCACCATCGACGACAGTCAGATCAACTTCGCGACGCCTTGTTCCGGCTTCGTGGTCGGTGAGCTCCGCGACCATGCGCTTGGATGGCTTGGCTTCTTTGCCGATGCGTTGTCCGATCCCGATGCAACCCAACCTCGTCGTGATCCAGAGGAGTTCGCACTTACGGCCAACCACGATGCAAGCATCATCGTTCGCCAATCCCTCGACACGTTCCGGAGCGCAATCGCCGACAACGTCGCCGGCAGGCTCGTCACCATGTCCTCGTCACGCATGGCAGGTGATGGCGTGCTCGCCATGGCATTGGGTGAATACATCATCCATGCCTGGGATCTTGCGAGGGCGACCGGACAGGCGTACTCGGTGCCTGAGTCGGCCATTGCCCCCGCCCTCTCGTTTCTTCAAGGAATGGTCGCCCCGGAGTATCGAGGTCCCGATTCCGGGTTCTTCGACGACGAGGTCTCGGTGCCAAAAGACGCTCCGATGCTTGACCGGCTGCTCGGGTTCGCGGGACGTGATCCAGAATGGACAGCGTCGAGTTGAGGATCAGACGGACTTTGGCCGGGCGACCCGCATTGTCACCACGGCCGTTCCGCACTGCCGTAACTCGCCGCCGGAGCCACGGACTTCAACCGTCGCGTCGTAGATCAGGGCGGTGTCTGACCGTTCGCGCAGCTCAGCCCGAGCCGATAGCCGCGTCCCTTTGGTCGATCCAGTAATCGATGACTCGACTGTTCCTGTGAGCGCCATCTCGTCAGGAGGAGTCATTGCGAGTGTTGCCACACCGGCGGCGACGTCGCCCACGATGCCGATCGCCATTCCGGCGAAGGCCGAGCCGTCGAATGTCACCGCCTCGGTGAGTGGCATGGAAACGATTCCCACGCCACCCTCCGCGAACTCGATGTCGAGCTGCATCACCCGTGCGAACGGCATGGAGAGGATCGTTTCTCGGATTTCATCGAGTGTTCGAAGCTGAGGAAACTCTGGCACCGGAAGATCGTATGACGTTCCCATCGCCGGTTCACTTCCAGGTTGCTCGGCACCCCACGGACCGAGAAGCGGAGATGTCACCTACGATCGCGGGATGCCGACCGGAACCTCTCACCGCCCTGATCCACCGATGGTCGGATCAGACCGCTAGGCTC
>CALHCB010000112.1 GCA_937930695.1 uncultured Acidimicrobiales bacterium
GATGACGACACCGAGATTTCGAACACACAACTCGAAGATCCTGTCGTCGTCGAGGTCGTCCCCTCAGTCGTCGTGGTCGTGTCGCACACATCCGGATAGGCGCACACAACACCATTGGCAGGCAACACCGTCGCCGGTGACCCCGCATCTGCCAGTGGCGCAGCAGCATCGTCAGCTGCCGCCGAGACCTCCGGAGCTGGCACATCCACCAGCACCGCGGAGCCCACCGCAAACGCGGAAAGACACACGCCGAAAACAACTAACAAAAAACTCAATCGCCGAATCACAAAAGCCCTCTCAGAACCGCCCGCAGTACATCCGCGTTTTGAGAATACCAATCTCAACTCATGAATACAAAGAGAGACTTACCCACTCACTTCATTTAGGTAGCTGAGAACACCGGGAATGAGATGGTGGGATCGCGTTCGATCTGATCGACCAACGCAATCTCCCACGTCAGGTAGTCGCGCATGTGCTGCTCGGCAACCTCACCAGGGTGGTCATACGGCTTGTACCAAACGTCGTTCGGTTCACTCGTCGCCCGGTCGAACCCTGGCTCCATCTCATGCTCAGCATGGCGCCATGCACGATTGCCACCAGCAAGCGCCATCACCTCAGCGTCGGGCCACTGCGCTTGCGCGTCAGCAACCGCCACCTTGGCCAGCTGCCCGTCGGTCGACGTGAGCACCAAGCGCTCGACATCACCGATCGCCTCGCGAGCTTGGTCCAACCGGCTACGAACACCCCACCACGCACCACGAATGTGGCCACGGTTTCGATACTTCACGCTCGAATCGATGTCGAGAATCGCCAAACCCTCAGAGCCAAGAGCGGCAGCCAGTTCTGCAACCTTGATCGTCGGTGCCGACTCGACCGAGACCCGCTGCTCGGGTCCCGACACGAGGTCGCCTGCGAGTCCATCGTCGAGCACAACGGCATCGTTCCAGCCGAGCTGACGGAGCCACGATGCCGTCATCGTCGCTCGCACGCCGGTGTCATCCACCAACACGATGCGGGCATTGCGGGTTGCCACGTATTCATCGGTGGCTTGCACGAGCTGGCCACCAGCGGCATAAGAACTGTCTGTCCGGTGACCGGCTTCGAACTCCTCGATTGTTCGCACGTCGAGCACGTAGGTGGTTCGAGACGTGTCGGCCTTCCACCGCTCCAGTTGCTCATCGTCGATCGACTCGACACCGAACCGGCGACCGACCTCGGCGGCCGCGGCTTGCGCCCAGGCACGGCTCGAATCCGTCGGATCAGGAGCATGGACGTCACGACCACGATCGACGGTCAGACCGGCGATCTCCCAGCCCATCGTGCCGTTCTCCAACGCCACCACTCGGTTCTCGATCCCGGCGTTGATCAGCGACTGGGCACCGATGATGCTGCGGGTTCGACCAGCGCAATTGACCACCACGGTGGTCCCAGGATCGGGTGCCATCTCTTTCACCCGGTGGACGAGCTCGGCGCCCGGGCAATCTGTGCCCGTCGGAATGCTCATATTGCGAAACTCATTGAGCGGTCGGGAATCGAGCACGACGAGATCGGTGTCGTCGTCGAGCATCGACTGAAGCTCCGCAGCGGGGATCCGGGGCGTGCCATAGGTGTGTTCGACGTACTCGCCGAATGCCTTCGACGGAACGTTGACTCCCGAATACAGCTCTCCACCCGCCGCTTCCCAGGCGGCACAGCCACCGGCGAGCACGTGCTGGTTGGTCCAACCAAGCGCCTCAGCCTTGGCCGCGGCGTCTGAGGCGAGGTTGGTTCCCTCGACCCCAGAGTCACACCACACCGTTCGGGTGTCTTTGCGGGGAACGAGTCGGCCGAGCATCAGCTCCAAATGCGAGAGCGGAATGCAGGCGGCGTGAAAAAGATGCGAGTCGAAGAACACGCCCAGTTCGCGGGCATCGAGCAACGCAAGCTCATCGCCGTCGACGATCCAGGATTGCAGCACAGCAACGTCAATGGATTCGGTCATGTTGCTAGCAGAGCTCGCTGATCAAACGAGCCTCGGTGATGTTGCCGCCGGGCGGGAAGATCTTCCAGTCGTCGGCCTTGGCGTCGTAGTACTCCCGCTCGGCGAGTTGCTCGAGCGCAAGCCCGTAGCAATGGAAATTGAGCGAGGGCGCATTCAGGTGAATCGAATGCAGGTCCTCGGGAAGCATGGCCACCCCGGTGCCGTCCTCGACCATGAATTCACGTACCTCTTCGACGCGGCCATCGGCTGTCCGGTCATAGAACTTGTTGAGCTCTTGCCCATGGAATCCCACGACAACGGCCCACGTCGTGTGGTTGTGCGGAGGTGTCGAGACCTCACCATCAGTCGAATTCATATACAGCGCGAAGCGATCATCATCATCTTGGGAGATCCGGTACAGACAGCCACGTCGGCCCCCGCTCCCATCATCTTCAGGCACAGGGAATTCTTCGAACGTGAACAGTTCGCGAAGGGTCGAGAGTTCGATCAACCGATCGCGAATGGCTTCAACACCCTCCCGAGTGACTCCCATCGATGACTCGATGGTTCGGATGTCGTCCATGGCTTCGGCGACTGCTTGGGTCCGACGCTGCTTGAGGTCTGTTCCGCTCATGTCCGGACATTAGGCCGCCTCGACCTCAGCTGCCGAGTTGATCCAGCAGGTTCCAGTCCGGCTGACTTCCACCGCCTGCGTTGAGCGGGATCACGACGACCCGACTCGCCCCGGCCTCACCCTGCTGTTGGATCCGAGCCTGGATGTCGTCGATCGATCCCCAGGCGACGATCGCATCCAGCAGGCGATCACTGCCGCCATCGGCGAAGTCACTGTCGTCGAACCCGAGCGTGCGCCAGGCCCGGTGGTAGTAATCGAGGCCCATGTAAAACTCGAGCGCCTTGCGAATCAGCGCACGCGCCGTGTCTGGTTCCTCGCACAGCAGACACATCATCATCGGGTTGAGGTGTGCGGTCTCGGCGAGCTCCGCCCGGGTTCGGGCGGTGTGCTCGGGGTTCATCAAGTAGGTGAACACTCCATCGGCTCGTGCTGCCGCGACTTCGAGCATCTTTGGCCCGTGGGCTGCGACATGCACGGGAAACTCCGCTTCCGGCATCGACAGGTCGACCGATTCGAGTGCATCGAGGTAGGCCGCGAGACGCGGCGCTGGGGCCGTCCATTCGTGCCCTCGTGCCGAGTTCAGCCCTCGATTCGACACACCAAGCCCGAGCTCGAAACGGTTGCCACTCTGTTCCGCCAAGGTTCGAGCAGCAGCCGCGGTCGCCACTGCATCTCGGGCATAGATGTTGGCAATGGCCGTGCCGACCCGGATTCTCTCGGTGCGAGCCAACAGGTTGGCTGCGGCGGCAAACGGTTCTCGACCGAACAACTCGGCGAGCCACACAGAATCGACCGAGCTGGCGTCGAGGCGCTGGGCGTAGGTCACGAACTCTTCGCCCTTCATCCTGTCGGTGTTGAACAGCACCCCGATGCTCGGCTCGCTCATCAGTAACCGCCGAGGTTCTTGCTCTCGAGGAACCGTCGGGGATTGTCGACCAGCATCGTGTCGATCTGCTCGGGGGTCACATCCTGTTCGAGCAGCGCGGGAATCACGTCTTTGCTGATGTGAAGGTAGTGCCAGTTCGGCATCACCTCGGACTGGTCCGGGCCGGCAGGCGTCTCCCCCTCGATCCAGTCGATGTAGCACGACGCATCGTGGCTCAGCACCATCTGATCGGCGTGTCCCCGTCGACAGAGTTCGGCCACCACGGCGACTCGTTCGGCAGTCGGCAAATACCGATCGATTCCGAAACGATCCATGCCCAAATAGCTGCCGGCAACCATGAGCTCTTCCAGGTAGTCGAGATCGTCGGTGTCGCCGCAATGCCCAATCACCACCCGGCTCAGATCGACACCTTCTTCGAGGAAGATCTTTTGCTGATCGAGACCGCGACGAGTCTCGGCGCTCGTGTGGGTCGTGATCGGGCAACCGGTTTCCCGGTGGGTTTGGGCGCAGGCTCGAAGCGTTCGCTCGACGTCTGGTGTCACGCCGGGGATGTCCGTCGCACACTTGATAACCCCTGCCTTCACGTTGGTGCCCGCCACGCCGTCGACAATGTCGCCGACGAAATGGGTTGTCATCACATCGACCTCGCCGGGGGTCGCAGTTCTGCGGCGGTAGTAGTGCGGCAGTTCGTTGAAGGTATAGAGCCCCGTGGCGACGATGATGTTGAGGTCGACTCGGTCTGCGATCCGAGCAATGCGCGGCACGTACCGGCCAAGCCCAATCGCCGTCGGATCGAGGATGCTGTCGATGCCCGCAGCCTTGAGGTCGTTCAGCCGATTCACTGCATCAGTGACACGCTCGTCCTCGTCGCCCCACTCCTCCGGGTAGTTCTGCTGGATCTCGGGCGAGATGACAAAGACGTGCTCGTGCATGAGCACCCGTCCGAGGGCCGAGCCGTCGATTGTTCCTTTGGCGGTCTCAACAGTGGTCATGGCCGCACTTTCTCACGAGGAACGAAGTCCCGTCATACTGCGAAGGCGATTGCCATGCTGGCGTCAGGGCTTGGTGGGTCGTCCGACACCTCTGTAGGTTCCAGGGGTGGAGCGCTACGACCATCTCGAATTCGACCCCGACGAGGTGGCTGTCCGACCGGCGGCCACCGTCATGTTGGTCGATGACCGCCCTGATCTGCATGTGCTGATGCTGA
This sequence comes from uncultured Acidimicrobiales bacterium, assembly GCA_937930695.1. Taxonomy (GTDB): domain Bacteria; phylum Actinomycetota; class Acidimicrobiia; order Acidimicrobiales; family SZUA-35; genus CALEWY01. The sequence goes on from CALHCB010000112.1 coordinate 4,688, forward strand.
AACGCACGGCGAAGGTGGTGTTCGCACCAGCCAACTGGGTGTTCCCCGGTGGGCGAGTCGATCCTGATGATCACCGGGAAGCCTTCGACGACATTACGCACGGTCTCACCGATGCCGAGGCCTCATCCATTCTGGAAGTCGACTCCGGTGGACTCGCCTGGTGGCTCGCCGCGTGTCGCGAGACGCTCGAAGAAGCTGGCCTTCTGCTCGCCACGAACAATGAAGGTGTCGACGTTGGCGCCTTTCGCAAGAAGGTTCAGGACGACGAGGGCGTATTCGTCGATGAACTGATCGCCCAAAACATCACGATCGACGCCACCGCCATCGAAGAGGTCGCTCGCTTCATCACCCCTCATGGCCCGCCCCGTCGATTCGACGCCCGGTTCTTCGTGGCTCGAGCCCCTGATGATCAAGAGCCTCAGCAAGATGATTCTGAGATCGTCGACATCGAGTGGGTACGGCCAGCAGATGCCCTTGCCCGATTCCGCGCCGGCGAGTTCGAGATGATGTCGCCAACCGTCCGGATGGTGGATTGCCTGCGCCGCTACGACTCCGCAGATGCGGTCATGGAAGCAGCACGCAGACGTTTTCCATATCAACGGGTGCGGGTCATCGATCCTGAAGGCGACTATCAGGTCGTCCTTCCTGGCGAAGATGGCTATGAGACCGCAACGATCGAGATCGAGACAGGATTCGTCCGATTGTGGGAACCGCCGTCCTGATAGTGGCTGGCCGAGGTCGCCTCGGTCACCAAACTCCTGGCACCAAATGCCACCGAACAGTCGACGCATAGGCGCTGTACTCGGTTGACCGCAGGAGCAACCGTTCCTCGTAGCGGATTCGGATCACCTGAAACGCAACGCCGAACATCAGCACGAACACATTGCGGCTCGATGGGTTGCTGATGATGTAGCCGATCTCGGTCACGATGTACGAGAAATAGAACGGGTGTCTCACAAATCGGTAGAGACCGCCGGTCTTGATTCCCCGGTTTGCCGGAACCAGCCCAAAGGATCGTCCGAGCGAGAACGCCGCACCGAGCTGGAAGACCACTCCGATGACCTGGAGCATCTGCCCGATCAGAACATCTTGCCCATCGCCAGCGGGCCGAAACCCGAGTGCAGCGAAGCTGCCGATCAGACCAGCAGCTACCGCAAGCAAGCTGAAGTCAACTTCGGTGCTGTCCCGGCGGAAGAAGATCATCGCGATCATCACCGTCTCGAAGACGACGAGGAGGGCGACGCTCAGCCGGAACCCGTCGTCACGAAGCGCAACGATGTGGGCGTACGCAAACAACACGTACACCAAACACAAGCCGAACTTGGAAGCCATCCTTCCGAAATCGACGTTTCCCGCACCCTCGCTTTGTCCCGCCATGAGATCCCTCCGCCTGAAAATGGTAGTCGATGGTGTGGGGGCCAAGAGAAGGGAACTTGTACCCGAGTAGGGGAGATTTCCCTGGTCACTTGATGTCGTTGCGATCACTCTGGAGCTGTGGAGGGGACGGAAGTCGAGAGGGACGCGGCGCCTGGCGCCTCGATACGGGGACCGATCTTTGCGTTGATGTGGGCCATGGGCCACATCGCCCACATCGCCCTCCATGGACAGGGCAGTTTTGGCGACCTGACCGAGGTTGGGGTCTTCCTTGCCGCCATTCTCGTGCTGCTTTCGCCCAAGTCGGAGAACAAGCTGCTTTGGCTCTGCGCCGCTCAGGTCATCGACTGGTTGTCGGTGACGCCGTTCAATCCAGATCACTGGACCCTGGCACTTGCGATCAACGCCACACTTCTTCTGGTCGCCACAGGACGTCGACTCCGACCGCAAGTCAGCCCCGTTGGAACGAGCCTCGAGGCGTCGCTCTCGAGCATTCGTGTGCTCTTGCTCATTGCCTACGGCACCGCAGCGTTCGCCAAGTGGAACACGACGTTCCTCTCGCCCCTCACGAGCTGCGCAGCATGGATCGCGGACCGAGCAACATTCGGATTGAGCGAATCGATTCCCGCCGCCGACTCTTCAGCCGTAGCCTTCGCCGTCGGGTCCGAGACAGCCATCTTCGTCCTTCTAATGATTCCGGCGACCCGTCGTTTCGGTGCCAGATGGGGACTCATCTTTCACACGTTGGTCAGCCTGAGTCCTGCGATGGCAGTCTCCGATTTCACCGCCACGGTGGCTGCTCTCTTCGTGCTGTTTCTTCCGGAGGGCGAACTGCAGGCCGGTCTGGCTCGCCTCAGGCGATTGGGCGACGATTCCCCTGCAGTCAGAATGTTCCGAGCGAACAAGTTGGCCATCCCTCTCTGGCTGACCTTTTGTGCAGGACTCATCGGATTTCGATCACCGTCGGCATCGCTGTT
>CALHCB010000113.1 GCA_937930695.1 uncultured Acidimicrobiales bacterium
GCTAATGAGGGACGAATCCTCGTGACCACCCTCACCAAGAAGATGGCTGAGGACCTCACCGAGTACCTCCTCGAGCAGGGGCTGCGGGTCCGCTATCTCCACTCAGAGATCGACACGATCCAGCGCATCGAAACACTTCGAGGTCTCCGCCTCGGTGAATTCGATGTCCTCGTCGGCATCAACCTGCTGCGAGAGGGTCTCGACCTTCCCGAAGTGCAGTTGGTCACCATTCTCGACGCGGATAAAGAAGGTTTCCTTCGATCCGAAACTTCGCTCATCCAGACCATTGGTCGAGCTGCCCGAAACGTCGATGGGCGGGTGATCATGTACGCCGACAAGATCACCGATTCGATGCAGAAAGCCATGAGTGAGACAAACCGTCGGCGCGGGCTGCAGGTTGCCCACAACACCAAGCACGGCATCAATCCCCAGACGGTTCGCAAAGCGGTCACCGACATTCTGGCCATGATGCGTCCGGCAAGTGCAGAGACCGCTCCGCTGCCAACCGGCGACGCTCGCAAGCGGCGCCCCGAAGAGCAGAAGCGAATTCGTGAGCTCGCAGAATTGCCCGAAGATGAGCTCCGCCGCCTGATCCTCACGCTCGAGGAAGAGATGCGAGAGGCTTCAGCCGACCTGCGTTTTGAGTACGCAGCCCGACTGCGCGACGAGATCAAGGACCTCAAACGCGAACTACGAGATATGCCCTAGTCAGCGAGGAAGGGCAACGAGCCAGTCTTCGTCTTCTTGCTGAATGTCCCAGTCGTCAGAGGCTCGGAGCCATTCAGCGAGTGGTCCCTCGGTTCGCCACAGGATCACGTCTGCGTCCCGTCGCTCGAGAATCTCGGCAAAGTCTCCACCGAAGAGCAAGCTGTGGTGATCGTCAAGGAGGTCTTGGGGATAGAAGTCGAAACGGTCATCGACGAAGACCCGAGCTTCGAGTCCGAACCGCCAATGCATGTAGTTGCCAACGAAGTCTCGATGGATCACGTTGACGTCTGGATTGGCAATCAACTCTCGCTCGGCGAGCCAATCGGTTTGTTCGACCGGGTAGCGCTCCAAGCCGAGATGGCTGGTCCTGGTCAAGAGAACTCCGGCCAGCAGCAGTCCAGCGACGGCAAGTGCGGTGACACCGCGGCTGAGGATGCTTCGCTCGTCACCAGTGAGCACTCGCACCGAGGGTTTCCACGCCGGGGTGAGTGCCAAGATTGCGACGAGCGAGGCAACCGCGATGTTGCGAACTGCGAGAAATCCGGCAAGGGCGAAGATCATGGCCGGGACCAGGTCTCGCCACGGAGCACGGGCGCGTGCTGCGATGATGAGACCGAAGACGACGACCAAGAAGAGCCGTTCAAAGTTCGAGTCGAAATCTGGAGTGAGCCATTCGGTGACTCCTTCGAGCGCTTCACGCTTCGACAGAAGTTCGACCGGAAATGTCAGCAAGCGGAAGCCAAGCGGATTGATGGCCCCGCCGAGCACGCCCAGTGTGGCCCAGCCGAAGACACGCAGCTCAGGGATGGGCAAGCTCTTGCGATCGATAGTCGAACCGAGCCCCACCGCACCGATCAAGACAAGGCCGAGTGGGAACGAACCATGTGTGTTGACCCAAACCCACATGATCGGGATCAGCCAGCGGGCATCCAGTCGATCCTCGAGCACCATCATCACGAGGCCGATACCGACCAGGCCAAACAAGAGAGGACGGGGCGTCCACGTCGTAGCGCCGATCATGATCGTCATTCCGACCACGGCAACACGAAGCAATACCACGGGTGACTTCGAAGACAGCCGCCATGCCAGATTGGCGACAATAGCGGTGAGGAGCCCGTTCCCGAGGCGAATCGCGCTGCCTCCGCCAATATCACCGAGGTAGCTGTACCAAAGGCTGGCGAGCCAGCTTTGCACGGTCCATGTCTCGCCAAAGGCCGTGTAGGAGTACGGATCCCCAGTTGGCACTGATCCGCGGAAGCGGATGAGATCACCGGTCGTGAGATGGGTAAGGAAGCTGTTGTCGCGGATCGTTCGAGACCCGATGTAGAACCCAAGGACGGTCAGCAACCAGCCGAGCGCCACAGCAAGCGATGGTCCGCCTGTTGTTGGCTCGATCTCGACAGATGCTGCCTCTTCGAGCTCTGCAGGAGCGATGGTGGCTGGCGTGGTCGTCGTCATGGCATTGGTGCAATCCGCAAGACCGGCGGTGCCGGTTCCGCGTCGCTAGAACGCTGTGGAAATATTGATGACAGCCGGGCCGATGACGACCACGAAGAGTGCGGGGAAGATGCAGAACACCATGGGGATCATCATCTTGACCGGGGCCTTCTGGGCCTGTTCCTGAGCTCGCTGGCGACGCTTGATACGAAGCTCGTCGGCCTGAGCTCGAAGCACACGACCGATACTGACACCGAAGGTGTCCGCCTGAATCATGGCGAGCACGAACGATCGCACCTCGGGAGTGTCACAACGCTCTTCCATGGCTCGCAGGGCGTCAGCTCTGCTCGAGCCCGCTCGTGACTCACCGAGCACACGAGCGAATTCGTCGGACAGCTCGCCTGGAACGTTCATGATCACTCGGTCGAGCGCCTGCTCGAAGCCAAGCCCGGCTTCCACCGAGATCACGAGGAGGTCCATCACGTCGGGCAACGAGAGGCGAATGGCCTTCTGACGGGCTTCGACCTTCTTGTTCAGCGACGAAGTTGGGCCGAGAACACCGATCATCACGCCGAGGCCAGTCAGACCCCAGAAGAGGAGACCACCGACGTCGAGCGGGTTCCAGATGAACTGGACAAGCAGCCAGATCGGCACGAAGACGAAGCCAAGGATGCGCAGTGCGAGGAATCGCTCCACCTTGTCCGGCGAGGAGATGCCGGCCTGGACGTGCTTCTTGCGGACTGCTTCGACGTATTCAGGTGGGTTGAAGCGTCCGCCGAAGCGAGACGCCAAGTCGATCACTGGCCCGAGCACACGCTCCTGGAGGGGAATGAGCAGCTCTTGGTCGCGTACGTTCTCGACCTCGTAGTCGTCGAGAGAACGCAGAGTGGACCGAAGGGTCGCACGCTCCTCGAGCTGGCCAAGAACCGCGAACACTGCGAGTCCGACAGCGAGGCCGCCGAATCCAACAATGACTTTCGGGTCGATTGAGTTCAGGATCTCAAACATTGATCGTGATCACCTTCTTCATCCAGGCGAACCCGATGAGGGCTGCCACAATGCCGAGACCCAACAAGATGTTGCCGAGTGTCGTCACGAAAAGCTGATTGATGTAGTCAGGGTTCATCAGCCACATAACGAAGCCGAGCCCTGGAGGGAGGCCGCCAAGCAAGATGGCGGACATCTTTCCTTCTGCGGTGAGTGCTGCGACCTCGCCCTTGAGGCGTTCGCGAGCGATCATCGTGTCCGAGACGGTCATGAGCAGCTCGTTCAAGTTGCCGCCGACCTCTCGCTGAATGCCGATGGCCATGACAGCCCAGGCAAAGTCCGGGCTGCTGAGTCGCTCAGCAGCAGAGCCCAGAGCATCCTCAAGTTCACGTCCGAGGCGGGCCTCAGTCATCACTCGGCGAAGCTCGAATCCCATTGGGTCGGTGATCTCGTGGGAGACCGCCTCAAGACCCTGCGGAAGTGAGTAACCAGCGCGGAGCGTTCCGGCCAAGAGCTGCAGGGTGTCCGGCAGTTGCTGCTCGAACTTGCGCATCCGGCGAGACGCTCGGAAGTTCGTAGCGAAGATCATCGTGACGCCACCGACGATGCCGCAGATCAAGGCACCGATGATTCCGCCGATGAAGATGAAACCAAGGATGGTCGAGAAGAACAGGCCAGCGGCGTAGATCGCCATGGCTTCACCAGCTCGAAGCGGCAGGTTCGCCCGCTCCAGCATTTCTTCGACCTTGGCGAGGAATCCTCGCTCTTCAGCGAACGTTTCGGATATTTCGACCGCTCGCTTGACGAGTGCAGTCTGGACGATCGCCGACTCGTCGTCATCGAGAGATGCTCCGTCACCCTCGCCCGAGTACCGGGAAAGGAGACCTTCGAGGTTGCTCTCGCCGCCAAGGAACAGCGAGCCCAGTGAGTAGGCGGCAAGTCCAACTGCGACGAAGACCAACGACAAGGTGACGAACAGGCCGAGCTGGCTGCGGAAGAACGCAATGCCACCTGGTTCAGTTGCGGTCAGTGCCTCGAGGGCAACCGTCCGATCGGTGAGGATGCCACCGGGATAGGAGAAGGCTGTCGATGCTCCGCCGACGGTAAGCGTGACGTCGCCACGAACCGTTGCGTCAGATGAGCCTTCGAAGGTGACCAGCATGCGGTCACTTGCGATGGCAGTTGCATCTCGCAGTGCTTGACCGACCGTGCTTGGATCATCCGCTCCGATTGAGATGCCACCGGCAGTCTCAACGATGTCCCGAAGGGCTGCTTCGCCACCCCGGTACCGCACGGTGACGACCTGCGCAGTGCGCTGAAGGACCGACGTTCGAGCCGCGTTGGCAGAGATAGCTGATCGGGTGTCTTCGCTGCCGCTGAACACGACGAGCGTGCGGATGGTGCCATCAGGCGTCGCAGTGAACTCAGCGGCGCCCCGATCCATCGAGTTGAACAGCGATGCTGCAGTCGAAAGGCTCAGGCCAGCGACCTCAGCGGCGGCAGCGTCAAGGTCAGTTGTGAGTGGCTGGACGACGAGGGCTGTGTCACCTGCGGAGACAATGGCAACCGAAGTTCCGGCCGGCAATGAACTGATGGCCGATGCCAGCTCGGACTTTGCCGTCTCGAACACTGCGCCCTGGGCCAAACCCTGGCTTGTGTCGACCACGAAGACGATCTCTTGAGCTCGTCCAGCGCTTTGTGCGGTCGTGACCCGGGTGATGGCGACCTGTTCACCGTTCTCGACGATAGAGACAGAGCCCTGATCGGCCGAATAGTTGTCGGCGATGGCCGACAGCTCGGTGTTCGGAGTCGACGCATCGACACGGTGGACCACGACAGTGGCGGGTCCGCTCGTTTCACTGTCCTGAGCAGACACTGCACTCGTCGAAGCGACGAGTCCAATGAACGCCAGGAGGGCAAACAGAATCTTCTTCATCGTCGGCCTCGCTGCTGCGGTGCGGGCTGCTCAGTTTGAGCAGAGAACATTTCTGGGCCGAGCCGGATGCCATGGTCGGCGAGTTTCTGGGTGAACTTGGGGCGCACGCCAGTCGGCTTCAAGGAGCCCTTGAAACGGCCCGCTTCATCGACGCCAGCGCTGAAGTCGAACAGGAACACGTCCTGCAAGGTGATGACATCACCTTCCATGCCGGCTACTTCGGTGATGTGAGTGATTCGACGGCTGCCGTCACGAAGACGCTGCAGCTGCACGATCATGTCGACGGCAGATGCGATCTGCTCTCGAATGGCTCGAACCGGCAGATCATAGCCCGCCATGAGAACGAGAGTTTCGAGTCGGCTCAGGGTGTCTCGTGGGTTGTTGGCGTGAAGCGTGGTCAACGATCCATCGTGACCGGTATTCATGGCCTGCAACATGTCGAGAGCCTCGCCAGAACGGCACTCCCCAACCACAATTCGGTCGGGACGCATTCGCAGCGTGTTCTTTACGAGATCTCGAATGCTGACTTCGCCCTTGCCTTCAACGTTTGGCGGGCGGGTCTCGAGCGACAGGACGTGGTCCTGGATGAGCTGGAGTTCTTTTGCGTCTTCGACCGTGATGATGCGCTCGTCGGAGGGGATGAACGACGACAACACGTTCAGTGTCGTGGTCTTTCCGGTTCCGGTACCGCCGGCCACAATCACGTTCAAGGCGCCGACGATGCAGGCCTGAAGGAATCGAGCGGAGTGCACGCTGAGTGTTCCGAACCGGATGAGATCGTCGATTCGGAGCGGATCGGCCGCAAACTTCCGGATGGTCAAGAACGGCCCGCCAACGGCGAGCGGAGAGATCACTGCGTTCACACGAGATCCATCAGGCAAACGTGCGTCGCACAACGGTGAAGACTCATCGATGCGTCGTCCGACCTGGGCGACGATCTTGTCGATGATGCGTCGGAGATGCATGTCGTCGATGAACGTCACCTCGTCGAGGGTCAGTTTGCCGCCACGCTCAACGTAGATCTGCTTGGGCCCGTTGCACATGATTTCGGAGACATCGTCGTCCCGAAGCAGTTTGTCAATCGGGCCGTAGCCGAGAATGTCATCCGAGACGTCCTGGATGAGTTGTGCTTTGTCGGCGGCGGAGAGCGGCGTGCGCTCCATGGCGATCGCCGTATGCAACGACTCGTGAACCTTCTTGCGAAGTTCATCTTCAGAGAGTCGCTTGTCATAGAGAATCGGCCCGAGTTCCTCGATGAGTGAGGTATGAACACGGTGGCGAAGTTCGTCGAGACCAGGGTCGCGTCGGCCAGAGCCCATGCCGTTTGCTGTTTCGGCGCTGCCGTCGTTGAGTCGCTTGTAAAGGGACATGCCCGCTCCTGATCAATCAGCCGAAGAAGCGCCGGCGAGAAGAGCTTTGCTCTGCTGCTACTGGTGCTCCGTCGAGGAATCGACTTGCAAGTTGTTCGAATGCCCGGGCTACGCCGGACTTGGTGGCCGAAAGAACGACCGGATGACCCTTGTTGACGGAAATGGGAACCACCACGTCAGAGGGCACATGGACTGCCGCTTTGAGCTGCAGCGTCTTCTCAACCTCACCGACGTCGAGCTTTACTCGAGAGTCGGCCCGGTTGAGCACGAGGTGAAGCTTCTCTTTCGGAATGCTGAGCAGCGAAAGCGTGCTCAACCCGATCTTCACGTTCTTGATGTTCGGGATATCCAACCCGGCGACGAGGATGATGTCGTCACTGATCTCGATCAGCGACAGAACCACGTCGTTGAAGAAGGCGGGAAGGTCGATGATGACGTGACCAGCGAAGGATCGGACGAAGTCGACAAGCGCCTTCATCTGAGCTCCCGTGATCTGATCGGCGAAGGTCGGCTCCAGCGGAGCTGGAAGGACCATCAGTCCGGTCTCTTCATGCACGGTCATCAGTTCTCGGACCATGACGGCATCAAGCTTGTCAATCTGTGACACAGCGTCAACGACGGTGTGCTGTGGTTGCAGCTTGAGCATCACGGCCACGTCACCGAATTGCAGGTGACCGTCGATCAACACGACTGGCTGAGCAGAACGCTTTGCCAGGGCGCATGCGAGGTTTGTTGCTGTCACCGACTTGCCCGAACCACCCTTGGTTGAAAAGACGGTGATCACACGACCGGGATCGCCTTCGAGATACTCGAGGCCCTCGGCTTCACTCGTTGAACCAGATGCCAGGTTGGGCGATCCGAGGCTTTCCGCAACTCTGCCTGCCGCATCAACGAGCTGCATCTGATCAATTGGTGCCGAAAGCACGTCTTTGACGCCAGCCCGCAAGGCGGTTTGCAAAAGCTCGGTGGTCAGTTCGCTCGTGACCAGAATGGCACCGACTTCAGGGTTCGTGCGGCTCCACCGCTCGATCATTGCGAAATCAGCGGGAGTGGCGCAGGACGGACCCAGCACGACCACAATTGGGCCCATGCCAAACCGCTGCTCTAGTTCGGCCAATGAGGCCTCGCTCGCAACGCCTTCGCCTAACTGCTGTGAGAGGTAATCTCGAACGGCTCGATCCGCATCGACAACAGCAAGACCGGCGCCATTCGGCAACCTCGGGTCCATGCCGCCGACAGACTCGGGGGCCTGCTCCGCCTCTTGACCGAAGTCGTCGAGGGTGAAGCTCGAGAAATCGTGTTCCTCCATCGTGGATCTCCAACCAAACTTTTGAATCGTGCGGGACGGGTAGCGGTACTTACTCGACTGGCTCGGAGTCCGGGCCGTACGGAGTCAGACGAAGTTCGTCTTCACCGGGCAACACGGTTTCACCGAGGTCGAGGGGTTCGAGTGCGTCGGGCTGATAGCTCGGCGGCACGAGTGAGAGGTACAGGTTGTCGATACCAATCGACAGGAGGTACTGGGCGGCCTCGGGCGGCATGGCCAGCGTGATGAGTCCAGCGTTGGCTGGACCAGCGGCTGCGGCTTCTTCTGGAGTCGCCGTTGCGTCGCCGAGGTCAGCCGGGAGGCTCTTGTCGATCGCAAGGATCTCAGCCTTCTGGTAAACGTAGCGGGTGTCGAAGTCGAACGGCAGCACGCCATCACGGTCGGTGCCCTGCTCGGTGATCACGATGTCGGGAGCAGCTTCGCCCTCGTCGCCGGTGCCCTCTTCTACCTCGCTCAGCTCATAGCGGCGAAGCACGTTGACGAAGTCGCCTGGCTCCATGAGGTAGGCGGCGCCACGGGTCTGGTCGACGCTGAAGGTCACGGTGACCATGCCCTTCTCCTCGAGACGGTCAGTGATACCCGTCGCAACGACTGTGGGCGACACGAAGTTGCCCGCAACCAGCGCTGCGTTCGGCGGCAGGTCGGTGATGGCCACTAGGCCAGCCAACTCTGTCTGCGGGTCGGTGATCGCCGTCGAAGGACGAAGTGACACCGGCACAACCTGGACACCGATGAAGTTTTCGGCAATGACTCGTTCTGCCGAGGTTCCCTTCGGAATCGGCTGAGTCACCACCCAAATTTCGGCAGTCTGCTGACCGTCGTTAATGGCGTCTTCGACACCACCGACATAACTCAGCAGTCCAAGCGTGGCAAGGCCACCTAGAACGATGGCGACAATAAGGATGATTGCTCGTCGTGAGTTCACGACACTCTCCTGGTCCGTGCCCGATTCGGTATCGGGTCCCAACTGGCTCAGGTTTCATGTCGGCGTCCACGGGTCTGGCCTTAGCAAAAGATCAAGATTGTTTCTGCTCGAGATGACCCGCCGACCAAGGCGAAAACGGCAGATGGCCGACCCCGAAAGGCCGGCCATCTGCTCACAACGTTCTGTTCTGGCTGTTTATCCCTCAACCTCGGGAGTCTCAGCGACAGCCTCAGCAGCCGGAGCTGCCTCGGGCTCGGCGGCGACCTCGGCCTCAACCTCGGCAACTGGAGCTGCCTCGGCTTCTACCAGGACTTCACCTTCAGCTGCTGGTTCGGCTGCCACGGCACCGTCCTCGACGGGTGCCTCAGGAGCCGCTCCGGTGGCTTCGCCGCCACCGTTTTCGAGGTCTTCGTAGTACTCAGCCCACGCGGCCTCGGTTGCCGGATCGACCTCGGTTGGGCCGATGTAGTTTCCGTCGGAGTCAAAGGCGTGCTCGCCGAAGTGCTCCTGGTACTCCTGAGCCACGACGCCACCCTCGGCAGCCTGCTTGATCGACAGGCTGATTCGGCGACGCTGGAGGTCGATGTCGATGATCTTGACCCAGAGCTCTTCGCCTGGCGTCACGACCTGCTCGGGGAGATCGACGTGATGTGCCGACATCTCCGAGATGTGCACAAGACCCTCGATGCCGTCGCCCACCTGGACGAACGAACCGAAGGGCACGAGCTTGGTGACCCGACCGTAGACCAGTTCGCCAACTCGGTGAGAGGTAGCGAATTCTTGCCACGGATCCTGCTGCGTGGCCTTGAGCGAGAGGCTGATGCGCTCACGATCGAGATCGACCTCGAGCACCTGCACCGTGACCTCGTCGCCGACGGCGACGACAGATCCGGGATGATCAACGTGCTTCCAAGACAGCTCGGAAACGTGGATGAGGCCGTCCATGCCACCAAGGTCCACGAAGGCACCGAAGTTGACGACGGAGCTGACAACACCGCTGCGAACCTCGCCGGGACTGAGGTTGGCGAGGAAGTCCTCGCGTTGTTCCTTCTGCGTCTCTTCGAGGTACGCACGACGGCTCAGCACAACGTTGTTGCGGTTCTTGTCGAGCTCGATGATCTTGGCTTCCAAGGTCTTGCCGACATAGGGCTGGAGGTCGCGTACTCGACGCAGTTCGACGAGCGACGCAGGCAGGAAGCCACGCAGACCGATGTCAACGATCAGGCCGCCCTTAACGACCTCGATGACCGGACCGGATACAACACCTTCGCGCTCTTTGACCTCTTCGATCGTTCCCCAGGCACGCTCGTACTGAGCACGCTTCTTGGAAAGAACGAGCCGGCCCTCTTTGTCTTCCTTCTGAAGGACGAGAGCTTCGATTTCCTCACCGATATTGACGACCTCAGAGGGGTCGACTTGATTGCGGATGGACAACTCGCGAGCAGGAATAACGCCTTCGCTCTTGTAGCCAATGTCGAGAAGGACTTCGTCCCGGTCGACTCTGACAACGGTTCCGGTGACGAGTTGACCGTCATCGACAGAGACCATAGAAGCGGCGTAGGCCTCTTCGAGTGTTCCTTCGAGATCGTTGGAGACGATCTGGCGAGGCACGTATGCCGCGGCGGCAGCGGACTCATCTGCTGCTGGGGCCGAAGCGTCTGCTTCGACCGGTGCTTGAGTATCGGTTGGTTCAGTAGTGGACACGGAAATCGAGGTGTACTTTCGTGATGCCTGGACGTCGGCTCGGAGATGATCGGGCACAACGGCAGGGGCGGGACGATCCCAGCCAAGCGTGGAAGGCTACCCATTCGGCCAACGCTCACCGCACTTCAGCGCGAATGCTGTGCGCTTCTTCAGGAGTTTTCCCGTGGTTTCGTAGCGAGAAGCAGAAATTCGGGACTGTCCGTGTTCGGCGGACGCCGTTCGTAGTTACCGGGCGTCACGCTCCACACGTCGAGAGGTTCAAGGCCGGCACAACGTGTCAGCAGCCGAAGTTCCCGTGGCGTGTAGCACGTCGTCCACAAGTCCGCCTCGAGGCGCACACCCGCATCGTCGCGAACCTCTGTCGTCTCTCGGTTCACACCGTTGAGCGCATCAAAGTCGTCTCCGTCTTCCAGAAACTTGACTTGGAAATAGGCAGAAAAGGCAGACAACGCAAGGCAACCTCCAGGACGCAGCATCAGTGCCATCCCGCCCATGATCGACTCATCCAGCTCGCGATCGGGAAGCTCCATGCGTGCGCCGTCCCCGCCCGAGAGCCCGAAGGCACCCTGACAAAGCGAAATCACTGCATCGAATGATCCCGCAAGTCCGGCGATGTCTGACCGTGTCACAGCATCCGGACGATCGAGAAGATCAGCAAGATCTCGTGCATCAACGACAACAAACGATGCCGAACCTGCCGATTCACCAGCGATTTGACGTGCTGCTTCATTGGCAAGATCGACGAATCGCTCAGAAATGTCGACACCGACCACGTCGTAGCCGCGCTCGGCGAGAGCCAAGGCATGACGTCCTGGACCACACCCGATGTCAAGCACCCGCTCCCCCGGAGTCAGCCCAAGAATGTCGATCAGCGCGTCGACTTCCCGCTCTGTTCCCTTCGTAAAGCTGTAGCGGAGGTAGGCAGGACCCATGTGATCGGCCAACGCCTCAAACCAACTCACGTGGACTCAATCCTTGGCGTCGGCCCACGTTGCACCGAATGACAGATTGATGTCCAGGGGCACCCGAAGATCGAAGGCACCAGACATCTCCTCTAACACCACCGCAGTGACGGCATCTTTCTCACTCGGTGGCACTTCGAGAATCACCTCGTCGTGGACTTGGAGCACAACTTTGCTCTGGACACCCTCGGAGCGAAGGCGTTGATCGAGTCGAACCAACGCCACCTTGAAAATGTCGGCTGCGAGGCCTTGAATTCCGGCATTCATGGCTTGGCGTTCACCAGCTTGACGCACGCGAGGATTGTCGGAAAGCAGCTCCGGAATGATTCGGCGGCGCCCAAAGAGCGTTTCGGTGTAGCCCTTGTTGCGGGCCTCGCTAACCGTGGCATCCATATAGGAACGCACGGATGGAAATCCCTCGAAGTACGCGTCGAGGATTTCCGCAGCCTCACTCGTACGGATCCCCAGCCGTTGACCAAGCCCATAGGCCTCCATGCCGTAGGCGAGGCCATAACTCACCATCTTGGCCTTGCTCCGCTGCTCGTAGTCGACCTCGGAAGGTTCGATCCCGAAGACGCGGCCAGCAACGGCTGAGTGCACATCCGAACCCTCCGTGAAGGCTTCGATCAGGCCAGGATCCTCGGCCAGATGAGCGATACAACGCAACTCGATCTGGTTGTAGTCGGCGACGAGAAACTCCGTTTCACCAGCGGGAACAAAGGCTTTTCGAAAGCTTCGACCAAGCTCGGTGCGGACGGGAATGTTGTGCAGATTGGGATGCTCGCTCGACAGTCGACCCGTCCGAGCGACGGTCTGGTTGAACGTCGCATGAATTCGACCGTCTTCGGCGATCTCGGCCAGCAACGACGTGCCATAGGTCGATCTGAGCTTCTCGACTTCTCGGTAGCGGAGCAGATGCTCGATGATCGGATGTTCGCCAACCAGCTTCTCTAGCGTTGCTTGGTCGGTCGAGAACCCCGTCTTGTTTTTCTTGCCAGGGGTGAGCTCTAGTTCTTCGAAGAGAATCTCGCGAAGTGCCTTTGTCGAGTTCACGTTGAACTCTCGACCAGCATCTTCCTGGATCTGCAGCGAGAGCTGATCAGCCTCAGCGGTCATGTCGTTGTTGAGAGTCTGGAGCTCTTGCCGATCCACAGCAACTCCGAGGTGTTCCATGCGGGCCAGAACCCCCACCAGGGGAACCTCGACGTTGGTAAAGAGTTCGAGAACGCCCTCTTCGACCATCTGTTCGATGATGGACGGGGCCAGATGAGCAACCGCCAACGCATCGGCAGCAGCCCGTTCTGCCGGTGAGATCGCCACCTCGCCAAAGTCGAGTTGTCCCTCGGGCGGACCATCGTCGGCAGGCAGCCGCCACGACGTTCGAGCTGCGAGGAGCTCGGCGAGTGGATACGTCGTCCGACTCGGGTCGAGCAAATAGGCACCGAGTGCGGTGTCGGCCATGAGGCCGTCGAGCTTGTCGACGTAGCGCAGTAGTCCGCGCAACATCGGTTTGGCGTCGTGTGCCCAAAAGCCCAGGCCAGAAGGGTCGACTCCTCGGTCAACCGGGCCAGCCAACACCTCCAGCAGAGCGGGCGGCAGCGCATCGATCGGCGCCCAACCGACGGCTCCGGCATCAAGATCGAGTGTGACGGCGAGGCCGGCGAGATCCGGCCCATCAAAGCCCGCAGCAATTGAGATGGGATTCTGAGAACCTGGAGCGCTGTCCAGCACGCTCCAGCGAGGATCGGTGGCGTCGGTCACGAGATCGACAACGAGCGCCTCTGCGTCTTCGTCCTCGAGGCCCGAATTCTCCTCAGAAGGGCCATTCAGATACGCGAACGCCTCGAGCAATCGTGGACGGAGAGAGTGAAACTCCAAGAATTCGACGAGACGGTCAAACTCCTCCATGTCGATCGGTGGCGGATCGAACAGATCCCCGATTGAGGCGTCAACCGGGGCATCTCGATCCAGCTCCATGATGTCGACGTTCAATCGAACGAGTTCGACGTTCTCCTCGAGGTTCTGTCGCAGCTTGGGCGTCTGTTCTTCTGCGTGCTCGATAATCCCCTCGACACCGCCGTACTTGTTGATCAGTTTTGCGGCTGTCTTCTCTCCGACGCCAGGAACGCCAGGAAGATTGTCCGACTTGTCGCCGCGAAGGGCGGCATATTGCACGTATTTGGTGGGGTGAACACCGGTGCGTTCTTCGATTCCCGCCTCGTCGTAGAGCGCGTAGTCGCTCACTCCCCGCTTGTTATAGACGACCTTGACGTGGGGATCTTCGACCAGCTGATAGCTGTCGCGGTCACCGGTGACGATCAGGACGTCCTTCTTCTCTTTGGCGGCACGTGTTGCCAGCGTGGCAATGATGTCATCGGCTTCATATCCAGGAAGATCGATGATCGGCAGGTTCAGGGTTTCGATGACCTGACGAACCAGCCCCATCTGCTCCCGAAGCACATCGGGCGCCTTTTCTCTGTTCGCCTTGTAGGTCGCGAGTTGTTTATGCCGGAAGGTCGGTTCGGGAAGGTCGAACGCGACGACGACGCCATCCGGCTTGTGGTCCCGGACCAGGTTGATGAGCATCGACGTGAATCCGTAGACCGCGTTCGTGATCTGTCCCGATGAGGTTGCGAGATCTGGCGGCAGCGCATGGAACGCCCGGTAGGTCAAGGAGTTTCCGTCGATCAACATCAACGTTGGCATCAGGG
>CALHCB010000114.1 GCA_937930695.1 uncultured Acidimicrobiales bacterium
TACACCACGCTCCACCTCGGTGCAGAAGCCGAAGCAGCGGAGCTGCTCGGAATTCCGGAGCATATGAGCCAGGCCGGCCTTCTGCCGGTCGCGTACACCAAGGGCACTGATTTCAAGGCCGCCAATCGCGACCCGGTCGAGAACATCACCTACCTCGACACGTACAAAAACCCGATCCGCTGAGTCAGCAAAAACCGTCGTTCCACGGCTGGAAGGTCGTTGGCGCGGGCGCAGTAATGCAAGCAATGCAGGCAGGTCTCTTCCTGTCGAGCTACGGCAACTTTGCCGTCATCCTCGAGCGTCAGTTTGGTTGGAGCAAGACGGCCCTCTCGGCCGGCTACTCGCTGACCCGATTCGAGAGTGCGCTCTTGGGTCCCGCTCAGGGATGGGCGCTCGATCGGTTTGGCACCAAGCTCGTCATGCGAATTGGCGTCGTGATGATGTCGCTTGGCTTCTTCGCGTTCAGCCAGATCCAGAATGGCCTGCACTTTGCTGGTGCCCTGGCGTTTCTCGCCGTTGGAACCAGCCTTTCAGGCTTTCTGAGCGTGACGACGGCGGTTGTTCGTTGGTTCGAGCGCAAGCGGGCCCGGGCTCTTTCTGTCGCCTCAATGGGCTTCGCGTTCGGTGGCGCAATGGCGCCGGTCGTCGTGTTTTCGCTAGACCGAATCGGCTGGCGATGGACCGTTGGTCTGTCGGGAATCATCGTGGCGGTCATCGGCTGGCCCATGAGTTCGGTCTTTGACGGCAACCCCGTTGATCGAGGCCAACACGTCGATGGTGTGAACCCCGACGATGTGGTCCTCGAAGGGAAGGCCGAAGGGGTATCTGACGTTCATCTCACGGCTCGTCAGGCCATCAAAACACGTGCCTTCTGGATGATCTCGCTCGGGCATGGCTTCGCCCTGCTGGTAGTTGGCTCCGTGATGGCGCACTTGTCGCTCTACCTCACCGAGGAACAGGGCTATTCGCTGCAGGAAGCCAGCATCGTCGGGGGCGCCATCCCGTTGGTCCAGCTGTTGGGGATGGTCCTCGGCGGCCAGCTCGGTGACCGTGTGAACAAAAGGCTGCTGGCATCGATCGCCATGGCGGGCCACATGGTCGGCTTGTTGTTGCTCACCTATGCCACCGGCCCGGTCATGATCTGGCTGTTTGTGCCGCTGCACGGACTCGCCTGGGGTATTCGTGGACCATTGATGCAAGCACTGCGGGCGGACTACTTCGGGTCGACCTACTTCGGACAGATCATGGGTTTCTCGTCCATGATCGTGATGATGGGGACTGTGGGAGGACCCCTCTTGGCGGGTGTGCTCGCTGACCGGACAGGCAGCTACCAGATCGGCTTCACGATTATCGCCCTCGTGGCCGGGATGGGCACCGTCTTTTTCGTACTGGCAACGCCACCGAACATCGCCGAGGTCGCACAACCCGACCTCGTCACCACCGATTCCTGACCCGACCCCGAAGGTGTGCGAGTGGCCGCACGAGGGATGCTGCTAGCCCGCTCAAGTTGGGAGTGATGGGTTAGAGGCGGTACACGCGGCGTGCGGTGCCGGAGAACATCTGATCCTGTTCGGCATCGGTATAGGACGCCGCAATCTTCTTGAGGCCGTTCCACATCACCGCATAGGACAGCGACAGTCTGTCGACGGGAAAGTTGCTCTCGAACATGCACCGCTCGGGTCCAAAACACTCGATGGTGTGGTGGTAGTAGCGAGCTTGGGCCGCGACGAACTCGTCGGAGGTCGGCGGCCGCTCCGCCTCATGCCATCCAAAACCGTTGTCTGGCATGGCCAAGCCGCCAAGTTTGGCCACAACGTTCGGACGCTCGGCGAGCGTTGCGGTGTCGATCTTCCATTGTTCAAAGATGGCCTCGCGCTGAGTTGCGAAGGTGCCCACGCCGACGGGCGTGCCAAAGTGATCGTGCACCATGGTCGTGTCGGGACAGGCAGCGGCGAGCTCGGCCAGTTCATTGAGCTGGTGGTGGTAGTGCCAACTGTCGTAGCTCAGTCCTCGCTCGCCCAATCGCCGGACGCCGCTGCGGAAGGCCTCGTCGGCGAACTTTCCCTCGGGTTGTGAACCGGCGATCATCATCGAATCAGGCTCGATCGCACGAGCGATCGCGTCCCGGATTCCTCGCAACTTGCCGTCCGCAACCGCAACGTGTGCGTCGAGCACCTCGTCCAATTGATCGCCGAGTGTCAGATCAACACTGCCAACAATGGCGGAGATCGGCGCAGCATCGGGGAAATCGCGAGCCAGCTCAGCAGCGGATTCCGCCACGAATCGAGTTTCCCCAATCGACTGCAGATGCTTCGGCGCCTCACGGTCATAGGCGGCGTGGCATTCGACAAAAACGGTTTCCACGACGTTGTGCCCGGACTGGGTATCGGCAACCAACTCAGGGACCCCGTAGCGCAGTCCTCTCCCAACTGGCCAGAGATGATGGTGAGGGTCAACGATCTCGCGAGTCGGGTCAACGATCTCTTCGCTGACCTGATCGAGCCACGCTTGGCTTCCTGGTTCCACTGACATGCTGTGTCCTTACTCTTGTGCTCGATCGAGTCGGTCGAGATGACCGTCGTCGCCTCATGATCTACCGTGCGGGCGTGAAGGTCTCAATTCTTGGCTCAGGTTCGTGGGGCACAACAGTTGCCTCGTTGCTCGCTTGGAGGAACGATGCCCTGATCTGGGCTCGTGATCCCGCGACCGCAGCGGAGATCAATTCGGATCACAAGAACAGCAAATACCTCGAGGGATTCGACGTGAATCCCAACCTGAAAGCAACAACCGACCTCGCCGAAGCGTGTGCTCACGCCGACGTCCTGGTTGTTGGTGTGCCGTCTCACGTCTTTCGTGACGTGCTGATCGAGGCCCAACCGATGATTCGCCCCTGGATCCCCATTGTGAGTCTGACGAAGGGTCTCGAAGCCGGAACCAAGTTGCGGATGACCCAGATCGTGAACGAGCTCTATCCGGGACATCCGGTCGCTGCGCTCACGGGACCAAATCTGGCCAAGGAGATCATGGCGGGATGTGCGGCCGCGAGCGTGATCGCCACCGAAGATCCGTCCGTCGGTGCGCGTCTCCAACGGATCTTCTCGACGCCACTATTCCGCGTCTACCGGAACCACGACATCATCGGCTGTGAACTGGGCGGCGCTCTCAAGAACGTGATCGCTCTGGCCACAGGGATCGCTCAGGGCATGAGCGTCGGTGACAACACGCGCTCGATGGTCATCACACGCGGCCTCGCTGAACTGTCGCTGCTCGGAGTTGCGCTTGGCGGTGAAGCACAGACCTTTGCTGGGTTGGCTGGTATGGGCGACATGATCGCCACCTGCATCAGCCCGCAAAGCCGGAATCGTTATGTGGGCGAGCAGCTGGGGATGGGTCGCTCGCTCGAGGACATTCTCGAAGAGATGTCGATGGTGGCTGAAGGTGTGAAAGCGTGCGTCTCGGTCGAAGAGTTGGCGAACGAGCACGGCGTGGCGATGCCGGTCTGCCACGAGGTCTTTCGAGTCATCGACGGACAGATCCCGGCCAACATGGCGTATGCCGGTCTCGAACGAATTCCTGGCGGGCACGAGGCCGAGACCGAATGGATCCCACCCACCGCGAACGGGTGAGCCAATCGCGGCATGTCCCGGCGGGTTGTCAGCTTTCGTGCCGTCCGGCTTCCCAACCAGCTGCTGCAAGTGTCGCTTCTCCGAAGGCCTTCGGCGACGATTCGAGTTCGGTCGCCATTGTGTCGTTCCAGCGATTGAGGAATCCGAAGAACGAGATCGTCGCCACGATGGCCGAGATCTGCTCGTCGCTGAAATGTTCGCGGCATGCAGCAAAGTCTGCTTCGGAGGAAACATTGGGAACCGAACCGGCATGCATGGCCAGCGTGAGCGCTGCACGTTCTGCCTCGTCGAAATGCGGACTGGTTCCAAAGAGCCACAAGTCGGCCAGCTTCTCTTCGGAGACTCCTACACGATGGGCAGTGTGCCCGGTATGGGCCTGGCAGTAGCGACATCCAGCAGCCGTCGACGCTACCTGGGCCACCATCTGGTTGAGCTCCCGGGAGATCAACCCGTTGGTCATGACGGCGCCACCAAGCCCGCTGAATGCCTCGAGCAATCCAGGGACACGCGCCATGGTCATCATTGAATTCGGCACGAACCCCATCATCGCCTCGACCATCTCGAACACGGGCTCGTGCTCCGAGAGAGATTCACGGGCAATGGGAGCTACTCGGGGGGCCATCCACGCACTCTACTTCCCGCCGGATTCCCGAGCAGGTGCCGATCAGCTAGCCAAGGCAGGACGAGGCCGAGAGGGAAAGACATCGACCAATGTCACGTAGATCGTCGTGAGACCAACCGCTCCCGCAAATGATCCAAGCGCCCACCAGCCGGGCGTCATCCAATCCCATTGGCGTACTGCAATCCACAGGAGCGCATACGGAGCGAGCGCAACCGCGATGCAGCCAACCCATGCTGGCTTCGACATCCAATGCATTCCAACGATGACCACGAGAATGGCGCCGAGCGGTACAAGGATTGGTGGGAATGAATAGTCCAGGAGGGCCAGAACGATCGTGGCCACGCCGACTGCTCCCCCGGCTGCTGCAGCAGCGAGCTGACCAATACTGCGGGACTTCGATCGCAGATGAACCCAACTGAGCAGACCCGCAAGGACAACGACTGCGGCGGCCGCGAGACCCTTCTGCCACGTCCAATAGTCGCCGAGCCCAGGATCGGTGGACCCCCACGGTCCATCCCACGGCCACGACTTCCTCTCCGCGATCGGGAGGGACGTTCCCCATTGCCCCAGCGTGAGGACGGCGAAACCGATGATGCCCGACAACAGAGCGCGTCGGGGATACACCAATACGCTCAGTAAGAACACGAAGATCGGTTTGAGCAACGAACTGACAACGCGAGCGACTGAGCCAGTTGGACGAAGGGCGAGCCAAGCGTTGAGCCCGACCCGCATTCCAATGCGTGCCCATCGTTCGGGCTCAATGTCTCCGGGAACTGTTTCACGGCCCGCTTGCACTCGACGAGCGAGTCGCTCTACCGCCGCCAGACTTTCTGCCGGTTCGGGTCGCACGGTTGGCTCCGGGGCCGCGCCGCGGGGAGTAGCCAGCACCATCGGCAGGTCCATCGCAAGATGTTCTGCGTGCAGTCGGCGGGTCAACAGTCGTTTCGTCGCGAACAGCGGTCGGGCAACACGAATGTCTTCAGAGGCTTCGACAAGCTCGTTGCGGACATCCGCCTGAGCGTCTTGCCATTCTTCTTCACGCCACTGTCGCCAATGGTCTGAGTCGTTATCGAACGGTGTGAGGACCGCGGCCCGCAGCCGAGACATCGCCCGGTGTATCTCTGCATCCCGATCGGCTCCTTGTCCCGGCTGCTCAAGGGTCGGATCAAACCAGCGAGTTGAATCACAGAGAAGATCAACCAGACTCGTCGCGCCATCGAGTCGGCCCCACATCCAGTCGTTGCCCCGCCATCGGGCAGAGAAGAAGGCGCCAAAATTGGCGAGCTGATTGCCCGCCAGCTTCTCGGTGACAGACAGACCGTTTCGATTGCCGCCCTCGAACCAGACGCCGAAAGGAGACGCGTTGGCGCCGGAGACTCGGAGGAATTTGATTGCTGACTCACCGCTCAGTATCCGTCGATGCAACGGCGCGGTACTGAGGATCTGCGGCGCCAAGGAACCGAGGTCACCCAGGACGAGCGTTGCAAGTGCGTCGGCGACCGGGTCGCCGAGTTCCCTGGATCTCCCTTGGAGAACGACAGCGTGATCAAGAACGACCTCCCAAACGCTGTCGAGAGTGTGGCGAGCATCGCCGTCGCCGTCGGTGTCGAGGCGCGAGGCGTGAAGCTCCTGAAGAGCGGCATGAAAGTCCTCGTCGTTCGCTCCGCTCAGTCCGTCCACCACCCGGACCGCGAATACGTCAGGAATGGACTCGGAATGGCGCATTGCGCTGGCTGCGGTGGCGGCGATCCAGCCATCGAGATCTGCGAGGTCAGCTGGTGGGTCGCCGGCCTCCGAGGCCCAACACTGCTCCCAGATGGAGTGGAGAACTTCGACAAGGAGCCTCACCCGATAGAGCGATGCCTCCTCTTCATCGACATCGCTGACCTGCTGGGTGATCGTGAGCAAGACCTCAACGAAATCGCCCAAGGCGATCAACGGGAGGGACTCTGAACCATCCAGATAGGTGTGCTCTAGCGACGCAGGGAGGCGATCGAGCAAGGCGGTTCGCAGAACTGGAGTCCACGAGTCGAGGACGTTGCCAAAGCTCCGCGTCAGAAACGGATGTGTTGCCATGGCGAGGTCGGGCTCCATCAACACCGTGCGAATTCGGTAGGCATCGGTGCTGGCCCAGGCAGTCGCCGCCTCAGATCGCCGGGGTTGACCGGAACCAGTGACAAGAAGCCTCTCCCTGGTGATACGTCGACGGGCGACTTCGGCATTGTGACGCTCGAGTTCGACCATGTCTTCAACGAGGGACTCTCGAGAGAACTTCAGCTTGATCGACGTCTTGAGCCCGCTCAGGATTCCGCCCAAGCCCCCGTTCATGGCAGAGCCCCTGACCGACTCGGGTGGACTCGGGTGAAGGTAGAGCAGCCAGCGAGAAGCCGCGCCCGCCGCCGGTGCACCCGCAATGGCCTGGATGGCCCGCCCAACAGGAATATTGTCGAGCACACCGCCGTCGATCACGCCAACGCGCTCGTCGTCGGTGATTTCTGAGAAGATGCCGGCCATGTTCGGTCCGGCCCCTGGCGGACCATCGGCGACATCGGGTGTCTTTGGGTCGCTCCAGACCGATGCAGGTTCAAAGGCGATCGGGAAGCTCGAACTGCTGCGTCCGGCCAACGCCAGTCGGGCGGCCACGGGGACGGCTTGCGCTTCGCTCTCAACGACCGGGAAGTCCGATATCGCCGAGCCTGGTTCGCCCAAGTGGCGAAAGTGGAAGAACGCTGACGATCGTGTCTCTTCGATTCGGGAGAACGAGTCGTTCCGCAGAATTGTCTCGACCGGACTGCTCAAGGTGGCAGCCAAGAACAAGTCGAGGCGATCGATATCAGAGCCTGGGCTCTTGCCTTCTCGCTGCGCTGCGTCGTGCCGAAGCGGGATCGCATCGGAGATCAGCTTCTGGAGGCCATTCGCACACACGCCCATGAAATAGTCGTCGCCCTCGAAGAGCGATGGGCGTTTGGGTTCACCGGGACGCCATCTCGTCGGTCGGCAAAGCGCTTCGATGTCGGCAACCTGCAACCACAGGTCGGACATCTCCGAGAAGTCGAAGTTGTAGATCAGGCTGGCGGCGTAGATCGCGCCGTTCAACCCACCGGCACTGGCACCGCTCAGAATGTCCACGCTCACCGAGTCGTATCGAGCTTGGGCGAGGAGCTCTCGGTATACGCCGCCAGCTCCGGTGGCGGATTCGGATTCTGATCCGGCCTTTCGGAGTGTCTCAATCTCTGAGACTGCGCCTCCGATCCACACGGCAAGACTGACCCCACCTCGCATCGAAAGCGCGAGCCGGAGTTCCTCGTCAGCCTGTGCGCGTGTGGTTGTCGCTTCGAGATTTGCGGTGCCGAGTTCCACGTCTCTGTCCCCTCCGACGCCCCCGGTTGGAACCGAAAGTCTAGATCACAGCACTACGGTCGTTCGGCATGAGTGCTGCTCCATGAACCCAGATCTTCTCCCGAACCCAGCCTGGCCCGCAGACAACCCGCCGAGTAGCGCGTGGCCGCTCTATACGAGGGGCAATATCGGAGAGGTTTACCCGAATGTCGTCCTCCCGCTCGAGTGGGATGTTGGTGGACGTGCCGGGGAGAAGGGCTGGCGCGATGGAGCCAAACACATCGGATTTCTGACCGATGCTGATTTCGATGGAACCTCGGACTTCGCAATCGTCGGCGTCTTCGGCGGCTACGCGTATTTCAACGCGAGCCTCATGCGCCTGCTCGGTGTTCGAACACCAGGGTTGACCGTTGATGTGATCGACACACAGTTTCTCGGAGATGCCGATGTACCGGCGTATTCGCCGAGCCCCGGTGACCGCAATCTCAAGGCAACGGCACGGATGGTTCGAACTGCCATCCGGACGCTGTTCGCAAAAGATGTGCCGCTGGCAAAGGAGATGCTCGGACGAGCGGAGATCCTTGTGGCTGAGCGGCCCTCGCTCGACGCCCCAGACGCCGAACTCTGGCAGTACATTCGCCATCGATTCGGTTCCGAATATGCGTACTTCATTGGGAGCCACGTCATCGTCACGATGCAGGCAACAATCGCCTCGGGTGCCCTCACGGATCTTTGCGAAAAGAAGTTGGGCGATCCGAACCTCGCCGTCGCCTTGACAACGGGCATCGGTGAGGTGATCTCGGCCCAGCCTGCACGAGAGATGTGGCGTCTCGCCAACGAGACTTCCGACGCGGAGTACGACGAAGCCTTCGCAGACTTTCTGCTCGAACATGGACATCGCGGCCCGAATGAATTCTCGATGGGCGGCCGTGACTGGGCTGCGTTCCCGGAAGTCGCCGAGGCGGCAATCGACACCATGCGGGGGGCAGGTCCTGACCGGAGCCCACGAGCTCAGACACAACGGATCAACGAGCGTCGCGACGAAGCGCTGGCCAGTGCCCGAACCACGTTGGGTCGTTCGGCAAAGCGGCTCGACAAGTCGATCGCGAACACCGCACTTTGGTCCCGGGCTCGCGAAGCGTCCAAGGATGCGGTAATCCGTGCAACCCAACCATCACGTCACTGCTATCTCGAATTGGTCAGGCGTGCTGAGGAGAAGGGCGGCGTCGCCAACAGGCTGGGGCCGCTCCTACTCACCGAGTCGGAGTTCCTGGCATACCTGTCGGATCCTCCGTCCCTGGTTCCGACGATCGAGCAGCGCCTGGCTCAGCACGAAGAGTTGGCCATGCGTGAACCGCCGTTCGCGTTCGACGCAACGGCGTATGACGGCGGGTTTCCCCCCGTCGATGGCTGGTCATATCGCCACGGCGGAAGTCGCGACACCCACGCGCCGGGTGTTGTGCTGCAAGGAGCTGCAGGAGCCCCCGGTGTAGCCAGAGGCATCGCCAGGATCGTGACCGATCCGAGCGATCCATCGGCCCTGGCCCCTGGCGACATCCTCATTGCGCCCCTTACTGACCCGTCGTGGACTCCTCTGTTCGTTGCTGCAGGCGCGGTGGTTGTCGAGATCGGGGCAGCGATGAGTCATTCGATGATCGTCTCTCGAGAGCTAGGGATTCCCTGTGTCGTCGGAGTCGCTGACGCCACGCGACGCATCGCGGACGGGGTCGAGATCGAGGTCGATGGCCAGGCCGGGACCGTTCGGATGCTCTAGAGCACACGCCTGCGGCCAGTGACTTCCATCTGATGACAGCCGTCCAAAGGCGGCACCATCAGTCACGCTACTGTCAGCCCATCATGCAAACATTCGTGCGGGCCGATGGGCCGGACAAAGTGACGGGAAGCGGCCGCTACGTTGCCGATCTGTCGTTGACAGGAATGCTCCACGCGAAGTTCCTTTATGCAGGGCTTGCTCACGGGAGAATTCAGAACCTCAACGTTGAGCCAGCTCGGAACCTCCCGGGAGTGTTGAGCGTTCTCACCGCAGCCGACGTCCCAGACATTCGCTATAGCCCGGTCATTCCCGACCGGACACTGTTCGCAAAGGATGTGGTCCGCTTCGAGGGCGAGATTCTGGCCGCGGTTGCCGCAACCACGCCGGCGATCGCTGCCGCTGCCATCGAGTTGATCGAGGTCGACATTGATCCACTGCCCGTTGTCAACGACATCGAGGCAGCGCTCAAGGGCGACTGTTTGCTCGTGCATCCAGACTGGGAGGGCTACGACGTAAGCGGCGACACCGTCCGCGACGGAAACGTGGCCTCGTTCAGTTCCATCGAGAAGGGTGATGTTGAGGCAGGCATGCGTCAAGCGGACGTCACCGTGACGAGCAGATATGTCGCTGACGCAAGTCATGCTGCTCCCATCGAGCCGCGCGGCATCGTGGCTCAGTGGGAAGGTGAGAAGGTCACGATCTGGACGAGTAGCCAGGTCCCCTATGACGCACGAGCGGGCGTGTGCGAGACGCTTGGTCTCCCGAGCAATCGTGTCCGCATTATCGTCCCGCACCTTGGTGGTGGCTTTGGTGGGAAGTGCGGATTCCACTTCGAAGCCCACATCGCGGCCTTGGCCAAGGCCACCAAGCGGCCCGTCAAGCTCGTGTTCAGTCGAGAAGAGGAGTTTTTGGCTCCCGACCGCCGGCGTGAGGGAATGGTTGTCGAGATCACGACGGGGCTTACAAACGACGGCGACATTCTGGCTCGGCAGGCATGGGTGGGAATCGACAACGGTGCGTACGTGGCCGATGCGGCCTTCTTTCCACAGCTCGCAGCAATGCACGTCGGTGGTCCGTACAAGGTCCCGGCGATCAAGATCGATGCGCAGCTGATCTATACGAACCATCAACCATCGGGTTCTGTCCGGGCCCCAACGGCACCACAGGCCTGCTGGGCCTTGGAGTCACACACCGACGAACTGGCTGCCGCCGTTGACATGGACCCCATCAATTTTCGCCTCCGCAACGTCGTCCGAACTGGTGACGAAGGCATCGCCGGCCAGATCTATGAAGAGATTGGCCTCGATCGTTGTCTCCAGCTCGCAACCGACTCGATAGGTTCGCCGACGCTGGCCGACGACGAAGCCATTGGAGTCGCCGTTGGATGGTGGCCGAGTTTTGCCGCCCCAGCCGGGGCCTACGCGAAGATGCAGGATGATGGTTCCGTACAGATCATCACCGGTGCGCAGGAATGCGGAACGGGGGCGGTCATGACGTTGCGTGACATCGCAGCAGATGAACTCGGCATCGATGTCACCGATATCCAGCTCGTTTACCAAGACACGGCGGCCGCACCGACTGGCCCGGGAGCAACTGGATCCCAGACGTTGCTCAATCATGGCAGAGCCGTGGAATCCGCCTCCCGACAGATCGCCGATCAGCTACGCGAGCTCGCAGCAGATGAGCTGGAAGCTGCAGCGAGCGACATCGTCCTTGGCGATGGGAAGGCGTTCGTGACCGGTTCGCCCGCAATGTCGGTTCCGATCGCCGATCTTGCCGCCACCGCTGCGGGAGGCGACCTTCTGCTCTCCAGCGCCTCCGCCCCGATGCCCGACTGGCCAACGGTGAGTGCCCAGTGCGTTGGAGATCAGGAGATGGCAGCCTGGCTGGCACCTCAGTTCTCCTGCCACGCGGTTCGTGTTCGTTTGGATGCCGACACCGGCGTTGCCCGGGTTGTGGAAGTCCACACGGCGCACGATTCGGGAACGATCCTCAACCCTGTTGGAGCGCTCGGCCAGGTTGAGGGTGGCGTGATGATGGGGATCGGCCAGGCGTTGTCCGAAGGTACCTACTACGACGAGAACGGTCGGCAGACAAACCCGGCACTACTTGAATACAAGCTGCAAACAATGGCGGACGCTCCCCCGATCACCACCCAGTTTGTCGAGATCAACACTCCCAATGCCGGACCTCGAGGTTCCAAGGGTTTGGCAGAGGCACCGAACGTTGCGACCGCGGCAGCGATCTCCAACGCCCTGGCCAAGTTGGTTGGCGGGCCGCTGCGCCAGTTGCCGATGACTCCCGAGCGAGTCTGGGAAGCGGCCACTGAGATCCGAGGCAGACGATGAGTTTCTTGCGAGCGAACACCGCTGATGAAGCTGTCCAGCTTCTCGCGGAGGGCGCCCGACCAATTGCGGGAGGCACCGACCTTGTGGTCGGGGCCCGTCAGGGCAAGGCGCCGTTGCCGCAGAATCTGGTGGCGATCGACCGAATCGCGGAATTGGGCGTGATCGAAGCAACCGAGAGCCACATCAGAATCGGCTCTGGGGTCACACACGCTCAGTTGATGGTCGACCCGCTGATCGTCGATCGACTCACTGGGGTCGCTGATGCGGCTGCGCTAGTCGGATCGCCAGCGACGCGCAACGTCGGCACAGTTGGTGGCAACATCATGAACGGTTCGCCGGCCATGGATACCGGCGCCCCGCTCATGGCGTTGGGCGCAGTTGCTGAACTCAGAAGTATCGAGGGCACGCGAGAGGTTGCGCTGACCGATCTTTGGTGTGGTCCCGGACGTACGACGGCACGACCCGACGAATTGTGTACCGCACTGTTGATCCCGAGTCCGCGGGATCAAATCGGAAGCGCATATGTGCGATTGGAGTATCGCCGAGCAATGGAGATCGCGGTTGTAGGTGCCGCCGCCTGTATGGCTTTGGATGCCGGTGTGATCGTCTCCATTCGTCTGGCACTGACAGCGGTCGCTCCGACCATTCAGGAGGTGACCGGCCTCGACGTACTGATCGGAGAACGAGCCGACGACAAGAGCTTTGCCGCGATCGCTGAGCTGGCTCGCGACCAGGCGCAACCCATTTCTGACGTACGTGCGAGCGATCACTATCGGCGTCATACCGTCGGTGTCATGGCGCAACGGGCCGGACACGCGGCGGCGTCTCGCGCCAACGGAGATCTCATCACCGTCCCGGTCAACCGGGCTCTCGGCATTGGAGCCGCGTCATGAACCACACAAACGTCACGCTCCGAGTCAACGAGGTTGACTACCCCATCTCGATATCCACCGAACGCAACCTGTCCGGTGTACTTCGGGAAACGATCGGGCTCACGGGGACCAAGGAGGGCTGCGACGACTGCGAATGTGGC
Organism: uncultured Acidimicrobiales bacterium; assembly: GCA_937930695.1. GTDB lineage: Bacteria > Actinomycetota > Acidimicrobiia > Acidimicrobiales > SZUA-35 > CALEWY01. The sequence goes on from CALHCB010000114.1 coordinate 12,743, forward strand.
GCCTGCATGGTGCTGCTCGACGGGCAGCCGATCAATTCTTGCTCCTATCTTGCGGTGCAAGCCGAGGGATGTGCCATCACCACGGTCGAAGGCCTGGCAGACGGCGACGAGCTCCATGCGCTGCAACGCAACATTCTCGAAGCTGGCGGTGTTCAATGCGGATTCTGCACTCCGGGCATGCTGATGTCGGCTCGGGCGCTTCTTGATCGAACGCCAGATCCCACCGATGAAGAGATCCGAATCGGACTGTCTGGAAATCTGTGTCGCTGTACGGGCTATGCCCGGATCATCGACGCCGTTCGGACCACAGCGGTGGAGTTGTCGAACTAGCGACGCCAGCCAGTTCCCGGTCAACCGACCCGAGTAGTTGCGACACCCCCGGCAAGTAGGGCTAAGTTTCGGCTTATGGGGGAATCAACGACCTTTTCCATAGAGCCGCTCGATGCCAGCTTTGGTGCGATTGTTCGAGACATCGATTTGCGGAACCTCGATGAACCGACATGGAACTCGCTCTACGCCGAGTGGTTGGAGTACGGACTGTTGATCTTTCCCGGTCAGTTCCTCTCCAAGCCGGAGCAGAACGATTTCGCTCGCCGCTTCGGGGCACTGGAGTTCGAGGCCGCGGCCATCTCCAATGTCGACAAGAACGGCAACGTCCACAGTGTCGACGATGACGATGTGGTGAAGTCACTTCGTGGAAACCAGGGCTGGCACCACGACAGTACCTACATGCCGGTGCAGGCCAAGGGTGCGGTGTTCACCGCCGAAGTCGTTCCAGAAGGTGGTGCCCCGACCGGATGGGCCGACATGCGCGCTGCCTACGACGACCTCGATGACGAGAAGCGACGCCAACTCGAACAGCTCACGGCCCGGCATTCGCTCTACTACTCCCAGGGTCGATCTGGATATCTCCCATCACAGAATGAGAGCGGCGGGTATGACCTGTACGGCTACCACGAACTCGACGTCTCCGTTCATCCACTGATCAAGGTCCATCCCGAGACGGGCCGACCTAATCTGCTGATCGGACGTCATGCGCACGACATCTCCGGGATGTCTGTCGAGGAGTCCGAGAAGTTCATCGACGAGCTGAACGACTGGGCCTGCCAAGAACCTCGAATCCACCATCATCGATGGGAAGAGGGCGACGCCGTGGTTTGGGATAACCGCCGTCTCATGCACCGCGGCACGCCCTGGGACATGAAACTGGCTCGAGTAATGTGGCATACCCGTATCGCAGGTGATCCGGCCACAGAAACCGCGCTGAATCACCAGGGCAAGCAAGCCGATGTGGGGACAAGCCCGATGATGTTGCTCGATGGGCCCGCTGACTAACTCTTGCGGAGGTCAGCTTCGATGAACTCGACCTCTGTTCTGGGTCCCTGACCGTCCCGGTCATTTTCCTGACCTCGAAGGTCAACACGACGGATCTTGCCGGAGATGGTCTTTGGCAGATCGGCAAACTCCAAGCGGCGAATCAACTTGTACCCGGGCACCTTCTCGCGCACGTAAGCGAGAATGGCGGCTGCAGTCTCGGCACTCTCGGCATGACCAGGGGCCACGATCACATACGCTTTTGGCACGAACCCGCGCAATTCGTCAGGCGAAGGAACAACAGCCGCTTCAGCGACCGCCGGATGCTCGATGAGGACACTCTCGAGCTCGAATGGGCTGATTCGGTAGCCGGATGCTTTGAACACGTCATCTGCTCGACCGACGTAGGTGATGTAGCCATCGTCGTCTCGCGCTGCGACGTCGCCGGTGTGGTAGTGGCCGTCCACCATGACTTCGGCGGTCTTGTCCGCGTCATCGGCGTAGGCCTCCATGAGGCCGACGGGTCGGTCAGCAAGGCGGATTGAGATCTCTCCCTCATCGTCGTCGATACCGTCGGGATTGAGGAGGGCAATCGGATAGCCAGGCAGCGGTCGACCCATCGATCCGGGTACCAGTTTGGAGCCGGGCGTGTTGCCAATCTGTGCGGTCGTTTCCGTCTGTCCGTATCCGTCGCGGATCTGGATGCCCCATCCTGCCTCTACCTGGGCGATGACCTCCGGGTTCAGCGGTTCGCCAGCAGAGATCAACTCACGCAGCGCCACCTTGTAGGTGGAGAGATCTTCTTGAATCAAGAAACGCCAGACCGTCGGCGGTGCGCACAACGTTTTGACCTCGTTGTCGATGAGCACCTGGAGAACTGTCGGTGCGTCGAAGCGGGTGTAGTTGTAGATGAAGACGCAAGCCTCGGCATTGAACGGCGCAAAGAAGCAACTCCAGGCATGTTTCGCCCATCCCGGAGAGCTGATTGTCCAATGCACGTCTCCGGGTTGCAGCCCGAGCCAATACATCGTGCTGAGGTGGCCCACGGGGTAGCTCACGTGCGTGTGGCGAACCAGCTTCGGCTTCGAAGTGGTACCGGACGTGAAGTACTCGAGGAGCGGATCGGAGGCCTTGGAGAATCCGATTGGCTGGAAGCCCGACGGGTGATCGTGGGAATCGGCGAAGTCAGTCCAGTCACCGTCGGCCGCAGCGCCGACGGCAATCTTGGCGACGCCGTCGAGAAGCCGTTGATCGAGTGCGTCGACGGCACCTGCTGCGGCTTGGTTGGTCACGACGAAGCGTGCTCCACCCCGCTCGAATCGGTCGGCCAAATCTGCTCCAGCCAACAGAGTTGTTGCCGGAATGACGACAACGCCAATTCGAATAGCGGCCAACATCGTCTCCCAGAGCGCTGTCTCATTGCCGAGCATGACCAGCATTCGGTCACCTCGCTTGGCGCCGTGTTCAACCAAGAAGTTGGCGACTTGCCGGGATCGGTCGGCGAGTTCTGCGTAGGTGAGAATTGCGGCGTCGCCTGATTCCTCAACGAGATGGAGGGCCCGAGCGCTGTTGCCGGCGGCCATCGGGTCGAAGTAGTCGGCGACCCAATTGAACTCCTCGCCCACCTCTGGCCACCGAAAACCTGCAACGGCGGTGTCGTAGTCGGTTCGGTGTTCGAGAAGAAAGTCTCGGGCCTGCAAAAATTCCGTCGATGACATGTCGCCTAGCGTGCCAGATCGTGCATGGCGGGAGCGAAATGCTTACGACAACATGCCCGGTAGCGGCGGCCTCGAAGTTCGGCCACCGTCGACAGTTATGACCTGACCCGTCACGAATCGGCTCTCGTCGCTTGCAAGCCACACGGCGACGTCGGCCACGTCGGCGGGGTCACCGACACGACCAACAGGGTGGAGCTTGGCCAATTCGGCGATGACTGCGTCCCGATCTGGATGAGCATCGACATAGCTCGCATTGAGCGGTGTATCAATCCAGCCCGGAGCGATGGCATTGCACCGGACGCCTCGAGGGCCAAGATCAACGGCGATGGCGCGTGTGAGTCCGTGCACTCCCGCCTTGGTGCTCGCATAGGCGCTGTGATGGGGGTTGGCGCTGTCGCCCTCGAGGGAGCCAATGTTGACGATCGAACCCGAGCCGTTCGTCGAGAGATGACTGGCTGCGTGTTTGGACATCAGCATGGGGCCCGTCAGGTTGATGGCGATCATCCGGTCCCATGACGAGCGATCTTGGTCCTGCACTGGCGCCTCGAACATGATGCCTGCGTTGTTGACCACGATGTCGAGGCGTCCGTGGGCGTGAACGACGGACTGGATGCAGGCCTCAACAGATGCCTCATCAGAGACGTCGAGCGGAAGTGATTCGTGCTGCTCCGACGGGTGAAGATCTCCGACAATGACGGTGGCTCCTGCATTGGCAAGAGCGTCGGCGATTGCCGCACCGATACTGCGGGCGCCACCGGTGACGATGGCAACACGCTTCGCCAGACGGCTCATGAGAGTTCCTCTGAGGTCTCTGCTCGCAGGCGGTCTTTGTAGTCCGTCAGTTCGGCCAGAACGTGATCGTCCAAGCGCGGCTCTTCATAGTCGGCCAATACCTGGCGAGCCATCGCAATTCCCCGATCGTTGGCATCGACGCGGCCAGACACATTCCATTGCTCGTAGCTGTCGCCGTCCATCAGCTCGGGCATGAAGTGGCGGGCGATGTGGTCGCGGTCGCGCCCGACGGCGCCGCAGATCGGACAGTCCTTGCCGAACGAGAGCCTCTTGGGCTTCTTCTTG
>CALHCB010000115.1 GCA_937930695.1 uncultured Acidimicrobiales bacterium
GGTCATCGACCCCGATCAGATCCTTTGTCCGGTTCTGATCTTGAGCAGTCGGGGTCGCCGCGACATATCCGTTGACCATGGAGATGCGTTCACTCAACACCTCAAGAGGTGCGGCCCGGTGCACGATCATGTTGCCGTGGAGGGCAATGGCGTAGCCGGCACCACCGAAGTCCGGAACGACAACGCGATCTTCCGGTGGGGTCTCGCCGCGGGCTGCGAGCTCAGCAGCTTCGTGCTTGGTTCCCGCGAAATACTCGAACCGTCCACCTTGGACGGTTGCAGGGTCTGTCACGGTGAGCACGTAGTCGAGCGGCAAGGTGTCGTGATGCCACTTGTCGATTGGGGCTGCGGGCTGGCTCGGCTCGTAGTTGAGATGACCGAGATGGCACGGCATCGCATGAGGGGCGATATCAGTGCCGTAAATGGCGGCAAGGTGCGCAGTGACATCAGGACTCAGGCAGAGATCCCGCAACCATCGAGAGCGATAGCAGCCGCCTCGTGTCATCCGTTCGATTCGCACGCCTGCGGGTTTGGTGAACTCTCGAAGCCGTCGAGCAACGGTGAGCATGACCTCGGCACCCTCGTCGCTCAACACTCGGAATGGACTCGAACACGCAACGGGTGTCGCGACACCTTCGATCTCTTGCTCGGTGTAGCCGAGATCAGTGAGCATGACGATCTCGCTCGGTTCCTCGAGCGCCAAATGACGCTCGGGATCAAAGGTGGGTTCATCGTCGAACCAGTCGTAGCCGGTCGGTTGATCGGTCGGGAACGGAACAGCAACACGGGCTTCAGCCAAGACAGAACTCGTTTCCTTCGGGGTCGGCCAAGATGACCCAGGTATGTTGGCCTTGGGCGCCATCACCAATTCTCGTCGCTCCGAGCCCGATGATTCTCGCCTCTTCCGCCAGACGGTCTTTCGCCGAGGTCTCGCGATCCAAGTGCACGTCGAGATGGACCCGGTTCTTGGACGCCCGTGGCTCAGGAACGGCCTGGAACAACAGGCGTGGTCGTGGACCCGCACCGGCTGGTGGCTGTGCATCTTCACACGCCGAAGCCTCGGCGAAAAAGAGGACGCCATCGATTCTCGTCACGTCGTCCTCGGTGACCATCCCTTGGTCGAGCAGCGACTGGATGAGATCGGGATTGTTGACCACGTTGTACCCAAGAACCTCAGCCCAAAACGGAGCGAGGACATGGGGATCTGTGCAGTCGAAGGTGACCTGGATCGCGGCGGAGTGGCTCGGTGGCTTCACCGGAACAGATCCTCACTCGGGTCGCGGATGATGTCTTCTCTCACCGAACCGGGACCGAACCAGGCCGGGTCGACACCTCGAATAATTGCTACCGCAATTCCGTTTGACTTTCCCCGCACCAGTTCCGCCGCGCCGGCCAGCTCGTCGACGAGGCACACCTCGGTGACGTGAAGCTCGCGGCCGACTGCATCGTCCGTGCCACGCAAATCGAGAATCGGAAGAACGCCGGCACAGCCGAGGGCGATGTCGGTCAGGCCCCGTCGCCATGGTCGGCCAAAGGTGTCAGCAACGACAATTCCGACGTTGACGCCTTGTCGACCAGCAACCGCGTCTCGAATGCGGCGAGCAGAGCGGTCAGAGTCATCCGGCAGAAGCGCCGCGATGTCGGGTGCCATGTTTGACCGATCGATGCCGGCGCTCGCACAGACAAAGCCATGTTTGGTTTCGGAGATGATCAGCTCACCTCGGCGCCGAACGACCCGGACTGACTCTTCGAGCACCAACGGTTTGTGCGCATTGGGATCAGTGGGGTCAACCTTGACGAGCTTGTTCTCAGCCTTCGAGACCACCTTCTGGCTCACCACGAGAACGTCGTGTTCCTGCAACCCAATGGGTGGATCAGCGGGTGCGGTGCAGGCATCGATGATCATGCCGGCGAGATCGTCGCCCGGCTTGATTTCGGGAAGCCCCGGCACGGGGATGATCTCGAGACGACGCAGGTCACTCATGGCCCGAACCGTACCGCTCCAAGCCGGGAGCGACCAGATTCGGACGGTGGCGTTCAGTCATCCGAAACCCTGCGATCGGAGAAGTTTGGCGCTTGACACCATCTTTCGGTGTGGACATCTACTCTCTCCCCGGTGGGAAAAGCCTCAAGAAACAAGCGCCGTGACCAATCCGATGGAATCGAGATGCAAGTCACGAAAGTCAACAATCCCAATGAGGGACGATCGTGGTTCCTGCCCGTCATTCTCCTCGTCACCCTCATTGGCGGTGGAGCCATCGTGGCGCTCGCCAGCTCTCGTACCTCGAACACCGGCGTCGCTCCTACGATCGGTGATCACTGGCACACCGCATACGGCGTGTACGTCTGTGACACGTTTACCTCTCCGATCCAAGACCAGAGCGGATCGAACGGTCTCCATACCCACGGAGGCGGGTACATCCACGTGCACCCTGCGGCAACGACCGCTACTGGAAACAACGCGAACCTTGGCAACTTCTTGGCCAACAGTGGCGCCTCGATCTCTGATGACTCGTATGTGCCGGGTGCGTCGGAGCAGCCGATTACTCTCTCCGAGGAAAACGGCTGTGGTGACGAAGACGCAGTCCTCCAGTTGGCCTACTGGGAAGATCAGTTCAGCGATGATGCGCCGGAGATCGTCACCGAAGACCTGGCCAGCTTCAAGTTTGATGAAGACGGCGGCGCGCTGACCATCGCACTCGTGCCGCTCGGCGCTGAAATCCCGAAGCCGCCGACCGCAGCTGCGGCGTACGGCTGATCTTGGGGACGTCCTGTCGGTGCATCGCTCCGACAGTCAAAACCCTCAGCTCTTGATCGTCAGTTCCGCTAGTGCCCTGGTGATTGCAGGCGTCGACATGATCGTCTCGGTGACAATGGCCCGTACTCCGAGTGCTTCGATGGCGTCTGCCTGATCAGCATCGACGGTGTCGATGACAAGCGTGCCGACGACCTCGCGATACCACTCAGCGACTCCGAGAGCAGACGAGGTTCGGCCGAGTTCGACCAGGAGCCGATCGGCGGGGCCCTTCAGCGCCTTGCCGCCGATGATGGGAGATACCGCAATGACGTCGTCTCGTCGACGTTCGAGAACGTCCCGGACTCCTGGCACGGCGAGTACCGGATCAATGGAGACCGCTGGATTCGAGGGAGCGACGACGATCCGATCCGCCTGCTCGAGCGTCTCGATGACCCGAGGCCCTGGTGTCGCTTGTGCCGCCCCATCGAACCGCACCGAGGTTACGGGAATGGAGTGCTGGTGGCCGACGAAGTATTCCTGGAACGAGATCTCCCCATGATCGACCGTCGTCACCATCGTTCGGAGACGATCGTTGGTGACGGGCAGGAGCCGAAGGTCGAGCCCCCAAGTTCGAGCGATCTGCGCCGTGACCGTCGCGAGGTCCGCCCCTGCGGCGAGCGCCTGGGTCCGAAACAGATGGGTGCCAAGGTCACGGTCCCCGAGGCTGAACCAATCGAGCGGTTCGCCAACGGTTGCTCCGTATCGGGCCACCATTTCCATGGCCTGCCACGTTTCGCCCTCGAGGCCCCAGCCGCGTTCAGCGCTGACGGCCTCTGCGAGTGTGTAGACAATCGTGTCGAGATCGGGCGAGATGTTGAGCCCGTGCAGCACCATGTCATCACCAACGTTGGCGATTGCGGTGAGGCACTCAGGGTCGACGAGTCCGATGAAACCCCGAAGCAGTCTGGCCGCGCCAACGCCGCCACAGACCACCGCCACGTTGGGTTGAGAGTCAGTTGTGTTCATGGAGATTCAGGCAAGCGAGCGCTGTTGACGAGCGATCATCTCGAGATCGCCCTCGACCATTGAGGTCACCAGATCGGGGAACGTTGTCTTGGGAGACCAGCCGAGGACCGATCGAGCCTTGTTCGCGTCTCCGATGAGTAGGTCAACTTCGGCCGGACGCATGAATCGCTCGTCTTGGACCACAAAGTCTTGCCAGGCCAAATCGACGTGGCCGAATGCGATTTCGCAGAACTCCTGGACCGAGTGGGTCTCTCCGGTGCACACGACGTAGTCGTCGGGGGTGTGCTGTTGAAGCATGAGCCACATGGCTTCGACATAGTCGCCAGCAAAACCCCAGTCTCGTTGTGGGTGCAGGTCTCCGAGCCGAAGCTCGGTGGCGAGCCCGAGTTTGATCTTTGCGACGTGGTGACTGATCTTGCGAGTCACGAATTCGAGGCCCCGGCGGGGGCTTTCGTGATTGAAAAGGATCCCGCTCGAGGCGTGCATGTCGTAGCTCTCGCGGTAGTTGATGGTGATCCAGTGCCCGTAGACCTTGGCCACCCCATACGGACTGCGAGGATGGAACGGGGTGTTCTCGGTCTGTGGAACTTCCTTCACCTTGCCGAACATCTCCGAGGATGAGGCTTGGTAGAAGCGGGCCTCAGGGCAGCTGTTCTTGACCGCGTTGAGAATCCGGGTCACTCCCAGGGCAGTGGTGTCTCCGGTGAGCACGGCTTGTTGGAAGGAGGTCTGGACAAAGGACTGGGCGGCAAGGTTGTAGACCTCGTCTGGCTTGACCTGGCGGAGAAGCTCGTTGAGTGAGCTCTCGTCCAGAAGATCGCCTTGGACGATGTTGAGATCGTCTTGAATGTGGGCGATGCGTTCGAAATTGACGGTGCTGGTTCGGCGGACCATGCCGTGGACGTCGTAGCCCTTTTCGAGGAGGAGTTCGGCGAGGTAGGAGCCGTCTTGGCCGGTGAGGCCCGTGATGAGTGCGCTCTTGGTCATATCAGTTCAGCTTTCCACGTTGACGCGAGCCCGGGCCGCGGCCAGGACATCTGCGAGGGATTCAGAGAGTGTGATCGATGGAGTCCACCCGGTGTCGGCGGTCAGCTTGTCGTGGCTGCCTCGCAACACGGGGAGGTCGACAGGGCGGAGGTAGTCGGGATTTACTTCGGTGGTGATCTCGACGGTCGCGAGATCGAGAAGAGAGGCAAGAACCTCAGACATGGCCACGGTCGTGCCCGAGCAGATGTTGTAGGTCTGCCCCGGTGTGCCTGAGGTAGCCAACAACCGGTAGGCCCGGACGACATCGCGGACGTCGTTGAGGTCGCGCTGAGGGCTGAGGTCGCCGTGCGACACGACTCCTCCGCCGTCGCGTTCGCATTGGGCGATCCGGTCGGCGAACGCAGCGGTCACGAATCGAGGTGACTGGCCGGGGCCGATGTGGTTGAACGGTCGAGCGATGATGACATCGAGTCCCCAGCCGCGATGAAACTGTGCGCCGATGGCTTCTGCTGCGAGCTTCGAAGCCGAATATGGAGAGGTCGGTCGCAGCGGCGATGCTTCGGTGAGAGGAAGCTCGTCGGGCGTCACGACTCCGTACACATCGGAGCTGCTGACAACGACGACTCGTCGTGCCCCGCTGGCTCTGGCAGCTTCGAGTACGGAGAGGGTGCCCTCGGCGTTGACTCGCAGTGCGGTGCGAGGGTGATCCCACGATCCGCCCACATCGCTCCAGCCGGCGAGGTGATAGACGACGTCTGGTCTCACGTCGGCGAAGAGATCTGTCCACGCTTGGGCATCGAGAAGGTCAGGTCCGTCGCCTTGGCCGCAGCCCGTTGCCTCGTCCCCTGCGTCGGTGAGATGACCGAGGAGATACGGTCCGACAAAGCCATCTGCGCCAGTCACGAAGGCTCGGCAGGCCTCTGGATTCGGCGAACCGGCCGTGGATGTACTCACGGCCAAGAGGGTACTCGTTGCGTCACTGCTCTCCGGTCGTTGCCGCAGAGGGCGAGGTCCGCGACGAGCGCTTCCATCGATCTGGGTAACCGTTCTCGGGTGACTCCGTTCCCAGGCTGGCAGGACTACCCTGGCTAGCCCGTGACAGAGCCTTCGGCACCTCAATCCGCCGAGCCGGCTCGACCCTCCGAAAGCGGGGACGAGTCGCTCAGGCCCGGCCCCGATACCGGGGTCGTTACGATCGATCCCGCGTTGCGGCCCGAAGAACCTGGTGTCCCGGCTGTCGTCGCCGTCATCATCGCTCGTGACCCCGGAACAGAGTTCGAAGAGACGCTCGATTCGTTCAGTGCGCAGGACTACCCGAACTTGTCGATTCTGGTCATTGACTCCGCGAGTGCGCAGCCGCTGGCCGATCGAGTCGCGGATCGACTGCCCGACGCCTTCATCCATCGGCACAGCGGATCACCAACGTTCGCGTCATCGGCGAATCAGGCGCTCACGCTCGTGTCTGGTGCTTCGTTCTTGCTGCTCTGCACCGACGATGTGGCGCTCGATCCGACCTGCGTCTCTGCGATGGTCGAAGAGGTCTATCGATCCAACGCCGCAGTCGTTGCCCCCAAAATGGTGCGATGGGACGACCCTCGGCGGCTCGGCTCGATTGGGCGGGGCTCGGACCGATTCGGTGTCCAGGTCGACCTGGTTGAGCCGGATGAGTTCGATCAAGATCAGTACGACCGAGTACGAGATGTCTTTGTTGCGCCGAGCGGAGCGACCCTCATTCGCTCAGACCTTTTCGCCGAGCTCGGCGGCTACGACACCGGACTGAACTTCCTCAACGCAGATCTCGATCTGTGTTGGCGAGCTCATGCGGCGGGAGCTCGCGTTATTGCGGTGCCGAACGCAAAGGTTCGAGCCCGCGACACCCACCCACTCGAAGGCGATGAGAACGACCACCGACGTGACCTCGGGCGCGGACGTTTGCGTACGGTTCTGATCACCGCAACACCGTTCTCACTCCTCCGCACAGTTCCCTTGGCCGTGTTCCTGCTGGTGCTCGAGGGGATCTATTCGCTCATTGCGGGTCGGCGACGGCAAGCAATGGCAGCGTTTGGTGTCATTTCCTGGAATCTCACAAACCTTGGCGACATTCGAGCGCGGCGTCGCCAGCTCGCCGAAGTGCGGAAGGTCTCCGATCGTGAGGTCGCGGCGTTGCAAGTCGGCGGCTCGGCCCGGCTCACTGGCTATTTCCAGGGACAATTCGGAGCAGGCCAGGATCGTCTTGCCGGCGTTGTCGGCAACGTAAGAACCTCGCTTTCTGGCGACGACGGGGAAGCAAATCGCAACGGCGCCCTTATCGGCATGGTCGTGTTGTTTTTCCTGGTCTTCGGGAGCCGCCACCTCATTACAAGAGGCACCGTTCAGGTCGGTCAATTCCCCGATCTGCCATCGATTTCTGCACTGCTCGGCGAGTGGTGGGGCGGTTGGCGTTCGGTGAATACGGGGTCGCCTGGCAACCCGCCAAGTGCTCTGTTCGCCCTCGGGCTTGGCAAGCTGGCCTTCTTTTGGGCCGACGGTCTCTTCGACCTGCTGTTGGCCATTGGTCCGATCTTCTTTGGCGCCTACGGGGCGTGGCGTCTTGCCCGTCCGTTCAACAGCTACCGAGCCTCGGCGATTGCGGCGGTTGTCTATGCCGCGAACCCGCTGCCGGTGGTCGCGATGGGTGCCGGTCGCTGGGATGCTCTGGTGGTGTGGGCTGCCGCGCCGGCCATCTTGGGATCGCTGCTACGGGTGCAAGGGCTGGCGCCGTTTGGGCGCACTGGTGGCGTTCCGGGACCAAGCGTTGTCGACCGGGATGTCCCAACGAGGTTGGTGCGATTCGGTCTTCTCGTCACTGCGGTAGCGACGTTCGTTCCGGTGGTCGGGGTCCTCGCCGGGTTCATCGCACTGCTCTTCGCTGCAGCTGCCATTGCCGTGGCGCGCCCTGCTGGCATCGTGCGTCTTTTCATGGCTGCGGTGGTGGCACTTATTGCCCCCATCGCGCTGCATGGCCCGTGGGCGTTTGATGTGCTGTCTCGGTTCTCGTGGTCTCGCCTCGTCGGGCCAAAATCTCCAGAAGCAACGTTTGACTCACTCGCCGACCTGGTCCGGTTCGCTCCTGGTGGGCTGGGTCCCAGTTTGTTGACGTTCGGACTGCTCATGGCCGCGGGCATCGCCCTACTGATCGGGCGAGGCGCTCGCTTTGACCTGGCGGCGTCGGGCTGGATTGTTGCCCTTGGAACCTGGGCCATCCCGTGGCTTGATCGTCGAGAGCTGATCTCGTTTGCATCGCCAACTGCGGAGATCATGCTCGCCCCTGCCGCTGCTGGGTTGGCCTTGGCCGCAGGTGCCGGTATGCGGGCAATCGAAGTCGATCTCGGTGACAAGCGCCGCGTCGGGTGGCGTCAGGTCGTTGCCTTGATCGGTGTGGGTGCAATGTTTGCTGGAGGCCTTGGTGGTGTTCGAGCTTCTCTGAACGGGCGCTGGGAAATGCCAACGCAGAGTTACGGCGACTTCACGGCGCTCCTCGCCGACAACGTGGCGGCTCGAACGGGGACGACCGGTCCCGCCCGAGTGCTGTGGCTGGCGCACCCCTCGATCGCTCCGGCCGACACCGTGACCTCTGCGGGCGGCGCTCACTTCTTTGTCACCGAAGGCGGCCGACCGCTTGTTTCCAGCCGGTGGTCGAGCGGCCCAGCAGGATTCGATCAAGAGATCGCTGATCGTCTTGACCTCGCAGCGAATGGGGAGACCATTCGAGTTGGTCAGCTGCTCGCTGCCTATGGAATCGATCTCGTGATCGTGATGCCCCAACTCGCGCCAGCTCCCTACATTGGGCCGCTCGTGTCGCCAGACGACAATCCGTCGACTGGCGTCGTGAGGGTGCTCGCGAACCAGCTCGACCTGGAGCGGGTTCCTGGTGCCCCAAACCTTGTGGTCTACCGAAACGCAGTCTCTGACGGCCCCGCCGTTTCGGCCCCTGGGCTCGCCGAACAGTCTTCTGATCCTCTTGTCGCGTTGTCGCTTGATCCCAATGCGCAGACCCGAGTTCCCCTTACGCAAACGGGTGCCGGGTCCTGGGCGGGCTTTGCGCCGGTCGAGGACGAGCTTCGGCTCGCTGTGCCAGCCAAGGGTTGGGTCGCAACAAGCGACAACGGAGACGTCGACGACCTCGGATCCGCCACCGGCATGTTGGTGGTCGATGGAAGTGATCTCGCCGATGACGGTGAGTTCGATCTTTCCTATCAGACGCCGCTGATCCGGAGACTGGCTCTCATCGGCCAACTGCTGTTGCTCGCGGTCGGAGCAATTCTGGCGCAGGGTCGACGCGACGATCGCCCGAGTAGTCGTGACAGGGTGGTCACCCCATGATTCGTTGGTCGACCTTGGCATTGATTCTGGGTCTCGTCGTTGCGGGTGTTGCGTACGACCGCGTCGACATCGCCCCGATCGCACCGGAGCCTGTGGCTGACGCGCCGAGAATCTCTCCTGAACTGGTGCAACCCCGGCGACTGTCGTCGAATTGGTATTGCCCGGTGGGGTCCTCTCTTCCGGGTGGCTATGCCAGTCACCGAGTGATGATCTCGAACGTGGGCGAAGAGGAAGCACTCGTCACGCTCGACACGTTGACCAGCACCGGTGCTGGTCCTGGCTTGCGGTTCTCTCTCGGAGCGCTCTCGACCGAGATCGTGGATCTCTCAACCCTGCTCGAGGCTGAAGCAGCCGGTGTCGTCGTCGAGGTCGTCGGCGGCGAAGGCGTCGTGGGCCACCAAGTAACCACCGAATTCGGTGTGGCCGAGGGTCCCTGCAGTTCCCAAGCCGCGGATCAGTGGTTCTTCGCTTCGGGGGCAACAACTCGTGATGCGCATGACTACATCGTGCTTCTCAACCCATCGCTCGACGATGTGGTGTTCAACGCAGAGTTCCAGATCGACGGCCGGACCCGCATCCCTGGCGATCTGGAGTCGGGCGTTGTTCCCGCTCGTTCGGTCAAGGTGATTGATCTCGGGGAGTTCGTCGCCCGAGAAGAGCTCATCGCGGCGACGATTACCACGGTCCAAGGGCAACTCGTTGCCGAACGACTCCAGACCTTCGATGGTCAACTTGGACCCATCGGTGCAGCGTTGCAGCTCGGCGTCATCGATCCAGCAACCGAGTGGGCGTTTCCTGCCGGCCGAGTGACCGCTGATGGTGACAATGTTCTCGTTGTCAGCAACCCCGGAACGAGCGTGCTCGAAGTCGATGTTTCCTTGGATCCCCTCCTCAGTGAGGATCGCCAGTTCTACGGACTCGTCGCAGTTCCTCTGACCATCAACCCCGGCAGGTCCGCCCAGCTCGATATCGCCGATCTTGCGACGCAGATCGGTATTCCGCTTCCCTACGAGCTAGGGGTGCGCGTTGCTTCGGTGAATGGCGAACCTCTCGTGGCAGAGCGTTGGCAACTCGCTCCGGGAATCGACCGATCGCTGATCGGGGCAGGCGGCACCAACGCGAAGCAGATCGCTCCCGCCCAGGATGGCGACGATGTCGAAGTCCCTGAAGAAGAGCTCGAACTTCCGTCGTCCAGCGAAGAATTCAGCCAGCCGACCGCCACGCAGGGTGCAGCGACGAGTCGAGGTGTCGAGCAGGCCTCAACCCGGTGGGTCATCCCGTGGGTGACCTTGGCCCCTGATGGGGGAACCGTGATCGTGGTGACCGGGGCCGGCGGCGACGCTGATGCACAGGTCGAGGCGAGGGTCATGCTCGGGGGAGCGCTGCAGACACCGACTCGTACCGTGGTGACTCCCGATGGTCGGTCAATCATCGAGGTGAGCGCGGCGGTTGAAGGCGCTCCGATCGTCATCACCTCCGATCAGCCGATCTGGGTCGAGGCCCAGGTCTCGGTCGTTGGCGTGCGATTCGACGTTGTGCCAGCAGTTCCAACTCGCATGAGGTAGATGCTCAATGGCTCGTATTCTGGTTCTCCTCGGACTCACGGTTGTCGCGATCGGCGTCGCCCTGGTCCTTCAGCGCCGACGCCCGGACCCGCCGTCTGCGCCGTCATATCGTGCCCCCACTCAGGTCGACCGTTCCGATTTCAACTCGCCGAGTAGCGACATTCTCCTGGCTGTGTTCACCTCGGCGACATGTTCAAGCTGTGCCGTCGCCTTGGAGTCTGCATCGAAGGTCATCGCTGGCCAATCAGCGCTCTCACTCCAAGAAATCGAAGTGAATCGTGACGCTCAGTTGCACAGCCGCTACAAGATCGATGGCGTGCCGACCACGTTGATCATTGATGCTGCGGGTGTGGTGACGTCAAGCTTCTTTGGCCCAACCGATCCCGAGCAGCTGAAAACGGCGTTGGCCGAGTCCGAAGACTACTCGGCCAACGATTCCTGAAACTCTGAGTGATCGCCCGATCGGCTACTCGGGAAGACCCGACCTGTCGATGGCCTGCTCGGTCAGCACCGGTGCGGGCGGCATCGCGCTGTCTGGCGGGCTGTCGGCAGCGAGATCAATGAGACGGTTGACCTCAGCGCCGCTGATCGTCTCCTTCTCGAGGAGGTTGCGGGCGATGAGGTCCAGGGCGTTGCGGTGCGTGCGAAGCAACTGGATACACCGTGCTTCCATATCGCTGAGGATCTTGTGAATCTCCTCATCGACCAGGCTGCCGGTCTCGTCGGAGAACTCCTTGGTTCCCATCATGTCGTCGCCGAGGAAGACGGGCCCTGCGCTCGAGAGGGACATGGGTCCGATCCGATCGGACATGCCCCATTCGGTGACCATCCTGCGGGCGATGTTTGTGGCCTGCTGGAGATCGTTGGCTGCACCGGATGAGACGACATCGAAGACGAGCTTCTCAGCGTTGCGGCCGCCGAGCGCCATGATGATCATTTGCTCGGCATGGGTCTTGCGCATGCTGTGACGGTCTTCTTCCGGAAGCGTCATGGTGACACCGAGCGCCATGCCCGTTGGGATGATCGTGACCTTGTGAAGCGGGTCGTAGCCCGGCAGTACGGCGGCGCAAAGAGCGTGGCCGCCTTCGTGATAGGCCGTCATTTCGCGCTCTTCCTCATTCATGACGAGAGAGTCGCGCTTGACGCCCATGATGACCCGGTCACGGGCCTGGTCGAAGTGGATGGCACCGATTTTCTTCGCACCTGCACGAACGGCGAAAAGGGCTGCTTCGTTGACCAGGTTGGCCAAATCGGCGCCGCTCATGCCTGGGGTTCCCCGAGCGATGACCTCGACGTCAACATCGCTGTCGAGCTTCTTGTGCTTCATGTGCACGGTGAGGATGTCGCGGCGGTCAGCAAGTTCGGGAAGCGGAACAACGACCTGACGGTCAAAGCGTCCGGGACGAAGCAACGCAGGGTCAAGAATGTCTGGCCGGTTGGTGGCCGCGATCATGACGATGCCTTCGGTTGCTTCGAAGCCGTCCATCTCAGCCAACATCTGGTTCAGGGTCTGCTCACGCTCGTCGTGGCCTCCACCCATGCCTGCGCCACGCTTGCGGCCAATGGAGTCGATCTCATCGATGAAGATGATGGCTCG
Source organism: uncultured Acidimicrobiales bacterium (assembly GCA_937930695.1). Lineage (GTDB taxonomy): Bacteria > Actinomycetota > Acidimicrobiia > Acidimicrobiales > SZUA-35 > CALEWY01. Next base: position 12,275 of record CALHCB010000115.1, read on the forward strand.
GCCCATCTTGCGGGCCTCTTGGAACAAGTCGCGGACGCGGCTGGCGCCGACACCAACGAACATCTCCATGAAGTCCGATCCGGTCACGGAGAGGAACGGGACACCAGCTTCACCGGCGACGGCCCGAGCGATGAGGGTCTTACCGGTTCCGGGAGGGCCAACGAGCAGCACACCCTTCGGGATTCGAGCGCCGATCTCGGCGAACTTCGAAGTGTCACGTAGGAAGTCGATGACCTCGGTGATCTCGAGCTTGACGTTGGAGTATCCGGCAACGTCGTCGAACGTGGTGCCCGGTCGTTCGCTTGAATACGTCTTCGCCTTGCTGCGGCCGATGGACATGATGCCGCCCATCTGGGACTGCTGCCGCTTGGCCATCCACCAGAAGAAGCCGATCACAATCATGAACGGAAGGAAGATTGGGAGCAGGCTGACGAAGAAGTTTGGCTGCGGGGTCTTGGAATCGATTTCTACGCCGTTTTCACGGAGCAGTTCAAGATCGGCATCAGGCCAGGTGGGCAGACCCGTAGTAGTGAAGCTCTCACCCGTGGCGAACTCACCCTTGATGCGAGCGTTCGTGTTGTCGTATTCGATCTTGTCGACTTTGCCGTCCTCAGCCTCGCTCAGGAACTCTGAGTAGCTGATCTCGGTGCTATCGGAAGTATTGAGTCCATTGGAAACGATGAGCAGCGTCACGAGAACGCCAACAACGATCCAAGCGGACCACCGGGGCCAACTTCCATCGGATTTTCCGGGGAGTCGGGGATTGCGACCCGGTGGGGGTGGGGGAGGGGTCGAGCCGTTTTCAGCCATACATCTAGCTTAGGTTGACGGGCACCCCTTGCTGGTGTCACTGGTATGCGTCATATTCCACACCCTGATTTTGCACAGCTTTTCGGTCGGCGCGATTTGCCTGGCCCGTACGAACGTCGAGACGGGCTCGGCATGATCAGCTGAGCCTCCTAGGTTGGACGGATGCATCCCCTGCTCAATCTGTCGGAGGCGCCCCGCACGCCGTCGAAATCCGTCCAATGGGGCCTCGGGGATGCACTCGGCTGGTTCATGCTCAGCCAGTTTGGATCCGCAATCTGGTTCCTCACGATCGTGTCTGTGTTCTATGACGGGACAACCCCTGACCCGATTCCCGTGGTTGCGCTCTTTGTCGGACAGATCGCGCTTTGGTTGGCCTACGGAGCCGGCCCGCTGCTGTCCGCCCGTTTTCGGGGCAACGGAGCTCGGCACGACCTTGGCGCACTCGTGGAACGCAACGATGTGCCACTTGGGCTCGTTCTCGGACTGATCACCCAACTGGCGATCCTGCCGTTGCTCTACATCCCGATCACTCGACTCGTCGAAGACGATCCAAGTGATGCAGCCCGAGAACTCATCGATCGAGCCGACGGAACCCTTGATCGGCTGATGCTGGCCTTCATGGTGGTGGTCATGGCCCCCCTCGTGGAAGAACTCTTCTACCGCGGATTGTTGCTGCGAGTTCTGCAGCGTCATCTCGGCGATTGGACTGCCATCGTTGGGTCGTCTGCGCTGTTTGCCCTGGCCCACTTTCAACTCCTCCAGTTGCCAGGCTTGTTTGTTTTTGGCCTTGTTTCGGGCTTTCTTGCCGTGCGAACTGGTCGGCTGGGTCCGTCCTGGCTCTTCCACGCCGGATTCAACGCCACCACACTGGCGGTCCTGCTTTTGTCGTCGTGAAGCTTGATCTGAGTCTTTTGGATCAACGTGTTCAGTGGTGCTTGGTCACCGAGCGTGATGGCCGATGGGAGTCTCTACAGGCGGGCTCTGAAAGCCCAAGCGAGAGGCGAAATCATGGCGTTGGCAAAGGCTGAGCAGTGCGAGAGGTGTGCGACCGAATTGGTGACGATTTCGATTGTCGTCGACGGCAACGATCTCGAGATGTACTCGTGTACGACGTGCGACACGCGCGCTTGGAGCCACGGTGGCAAACCGGTTGATCTCGCGTTCGCGTTGTCTGAGGTTGGCCTTCACGCTGGACGCCAACGATAAACCGCACATCCCTGCCGCCATTTGGGTCGCCAGGGATGGCACGATGGACCGGTCATGTTGACCGACGGAACCTCCGACTCTGAGCGGATGAGCGACCCCTTGTCGCCCGAGCTGGACCAGTCGCCCGAGCTGGACCAATCGCAGTCCTCGGATCTCCCTGCTGAGACCGCTGAAATCGAAGCCCCGGTCTCGAGCACCGCGAGGTCAGAAGATCTGGTGGCAGAACAACCGCTGCCGGAAGCACCCGTGCCACAAATCGGCGATGTCCCTAACCAAGAACTCGATGTGTTCGAGGTGGATTCGGACTCTCAGGAGCCGGTTGAGGACTCGAGCTCACGTGCGAGCACGCTGGACAACACCGGCACGCTGGACAGTGAGCCGGGGTTCTCGCTCTCGAAGTGGGTGTTGAGTGCATCGGCACCTGATCGTCTCATGACCCTCATGGGATTCGCGATTGCTGCGCTCGGTTCGCTCTTCGTCTTCATGCAGATGCGTCCTGATCTGCTTTTCCTCGACTCCACGCCGTCAGGTGGCGACATGGGCGCTCATGTGTGGGGTCCGGCCTACATGCGGGACCATCTCCTCACGAGCGGGCGGCTCACGGGTTGGACTCCTGATTGGTACGCAGGCTTCCCGGCGTATCAGTACTACATGGTCGTTCCAGCGCTCGCGATCATCGCCATGAACGCGGGCCTGAACCCCATCCTCGGGATACCGCTTGGTGTAGTTGCGATCGCGTTCTCTATTGGCGCGGGCCGGAGCTTCCCAGCCTTCAAGGCCGCTCTGGTCTCTGCCGGCGTACTCGCAGCGATTCTGCTCATCGGCATGCCGTACGGCGTTGCCTTCAAGCTCGTCTCAGTCGCCGGATTAGTGAGTTTCCCGCTCTCGGCATGGCTCATGGCGCGGTTGATGAAGTGTCCAACTCCAGTGCCGGAGTTCATCTCGCTTGGGGCGCTCGTCTTCTTGTTCGACACGAACTTCTCGATCTACGGCGGCAACATCGCCTCGACGTTGGCTGGAGAGTTCGCCTTCTCGCTCTCGCTGTCGCTCACCTTGATCGGGCTTGGCCTTGCAGCCCGTGGCCTGGATGGTGGCAATTGGCGGGCGTCGTCGGCAGTCGTGATTTCGTTGATCGCGCTCTGCCACATCATTCCGCTGTTCTTCGCGATCGTCGCGCTCATCTTGTTGGTGCTGCTCGACGATGCCTTGCCTCGTAGTTGGGCAATTGCGTCGGTGATCACGTTTGCCCTCGCCCCGTTGACGCTGGCAGAGGGAACCCCGCTGCTCGTTCAGGCGGCCGCTGTCGGAGCCTTCCTGGTGGTAGCTGCCGCGGTGATGGTGGCCGAGCCTCGAGTCTGGGAGCGAGCGAAGTGGCTGCTGGTCACCGGACCAATCGCGGCATTGCTGTCTGCCTTCTGGCTGGTGCCCTTCTACCTCCGGGCAGATTTCTTCAA
>CALHCB010000116.1 GCA_937930695.1 uncultured Acidimicrobiales bacterium
CCACGGTCGTGTGGGGCGTGAGATAGAGCGAGAGGCATACGGTCGGAACGCCGTCGGTGAAGAGGCTACGAGGGATGAGCCGAACCGTTGCGTTCAATCTGCTCAACGCTCTTCCCGCCGTCCTCACGAGCATTGGCTACGTCGGACTCTTCATTGGTGGCCGCCTCACGCTCGAGACCGCGTTGGCTTCGACGTTTGTCGCCCAAGCCATCGCACGAGTGATTGTGTTGACCTACGGACGCTCCTACCCCGGCCGGGGATTCGACAAGGAGGCCTACAAGATTCAGCGTCACTACGGCCTCCGAGCTTGGTTCGGCTCGCTGTCGTACCTGGTCACGTTCCGAGTCGATCAGTTTGTATTGGCGGGGCTTGTTGCTTCTGAGGAACTCGGGATCTACGCGGTCGCTGCGACTGGCGCCACCCTCAGTCTCCCGATCTCACGAGGCATCGGTCAGACACTGCTCCCGCACGTGAAGCGGGCCAAAACCGACGAAGCAAAGTTCGCTGCCGTCGATCGAGCGGTGCGATGGGTGCGGTTGGCGTCCGGTGCTGCGGTAGTTGGCCTTGCAGCGCTGGCGCCGTTCGTTGTTCCGTTTCTCTTCACCGACAAGTTCGAGCCCGCAGTGGTACCGCTTCTGATTCTGCTGCCTGGTCAGTTCGCAAACGATGTCGCAACGGTGCTCTCCTCAGCGATGGACTCCTTCAACAGACCAGAAGAGGCATCCAAAGCCCAGGTCGTTTCAGCAGTGATCACGGTTGCGGGTTTGGCAGTATTCGCTCCCATCTACGGGATACGGGGCGCTGCCGCGGTGACCTCAGCTGCCTACTTCGGCTACCTGATCTATATCTGGTGGGTGTACCGCAAGCTCAAAGCGGAGCGGCTCGGAATGCCGGCAGCTGCGGTCTAGAAACCGGCCAGATCGGCAATCGACGCTTCGAAGAATCCACGACCCGTTGTTCCGACAACAAGCCGATCCGCATCGAACGGATCGAATTCTGCTGTCGTGAGTCTCGTCATCGGCAATCCAGTGTTCTCGACCATCCAGCTGGCGCCGTTGTCTGTCGAAATCAGCACGCCGACAGCCCGGCTCACATCACGTCGAGGCCGGTCGCTTGTGACCACAACAAGCAGGTTGGGATCCTCGGGAGACACGGCAACTTCGTGGACTTGTGGATCTTCGATCAAACGTTCCCACGAGGAACCGTTGAACCTGTTCAAGCCGCCGAATTCTGAGTCGTACTGGGTGACGTAGAGGGCGCCTGAGAGCGGGTCGACCGTGATCCGAGTGGCGTCTGATGGAGATCCGGGAATCGGCTCGGCGGAGCTGGCTCCGTCGGTGGATGCGAATACGCCGATCTGTGAGCTGACGTAGACCGTTGCGCCGTCGGCTGCGAACTCGACGTCATAGGCATTCTGGATGCCGCCGAGCACCGTCGTGAAGCTGAGACCGTTGTCGACTGATTGGTACACGGTGCCTTCGAGCACGACCAGTACGTTTGCGGGATCGCTGGGATTGACGGCAAGCCCTGTGGGATTGAGATCGCTGCGAGCGGCAGGCAGGCCAACCCCTTCGCCAGCTCGAATGTCGAAGTTCTGACCGCCATCGGTCGAAACACCAACGCCTCGAAAGTTGGCCGTGGACTGACCGAGCAAGACGTAGATGGTGCCGTCCGATGCGTAGCGAATCTCTTCGGCCCCACCCCAATTCACGTCGGCTTCGGTGATCGGACGCCGCCAACTGACACCACCGTCGGTCGAGCCGATGAAGTTGCCGCCATCGAATGCGGCGATAGCCATGGCCCCAGGAGTCAGAGGATCGAACGCCACATCGCTGGAAACGAGACCTGAGTAGCCGCGGCCCCGGAAGTGGTCGTCGCCAACCGCATCGGTGGTGGCGTCGATCCAGTTCTCGCCCGCATCAGTGCTCATCAAGATGTAGTCGTCCTGGCTGAACGCCACGACATCCGGATTGCTTGGGTGAACTGCAAGTTCGTAGGCCCGAACAGAAGATTGGTAGACCCGCGGTCGATCGATGTTGCCGTCAGCGATCGAGATCCAGTTTTCCCCGCCATCGTCGGAGCGATAGATCGCGTTCTGGCCCCGACCGACGTTGGACGTGTAGAGCCGATTCGGATTGGTGGGAGAAACCACGATCCGTTCAAAGCTTGCCGTTGCCGCTGCAGTGTCTCCGGTCTCGGCTTGCATGCCGTTCGTGGTCTGACTCCAGCTTTGCCCGCCGTCGAGGCTGCGGTAGATCCCGCCCTGCAGAACGCTGCCTTCTTCGTCGTTGGACTTCAGTGCCGCCCAGAAGATGTCGGGGTCAGAGGGGTGGACGGCAAGGTCTCCGACCATTCCGTGGGGGAGGCCCTCGCCGGTTCGGTTCCAGGTTCGTCCGCCGTCGGAACTGAGATGGATGCCTTGGGTCCTTGTCGCCAAGAGCAAGGTGGAACCGTCTGCGCTGAAGAGGCCGTCCTGGATGTTGGCACCGTTTCCGACATTGGCCAATTGGATCCAACTTTCACCACCATCTATGGACTCCCAGACATCGCCGTACGCAAAGGCGTCGGTACGGAACCCATTCCACTGGCGTTGTGACCCTCCAAAGCCGATGAGACGGCTCGAATTGTTCGGATCGAACCGGACGACCTCAACGGGCGACGCATAGCCATCGGGATCAACGGGTGGCATGCCGTCGCGAGCTGACGTCCAACTGTGGCCACCGTCTGTGGATCGGTAGGGCCCTCCCATCGTGCCAACCCAGACTTCGTCGGCATTGTCGGGGTGGTAGGAAAACTCTGAAATCTCCCAGGACGCCAGTCCGACTCCGGGTTTCCATGAGTCTGTTGGATCATCGGTCCATGCAACGCCGAGCATGTCACCGCCGACGAGCATGCCGGCCGGGGATGCCGGGTCGAAGATCAGCGACGTCGTACGTCCCCCGACTCCCGGTTCGCCCAGAGCCTGGAACCCGAGAACTGTTCTCGGTTCGGTGCTGACAGACGTCGAGGTGTCTGCATCATCGCTGAGGGTGTCGTCGGTGGTGGTGTCGTCTGAAGCGAGTGTGACCTCGCTGCCGTTCGGCTGGGTTGCGTCATCAGGGCTTCCACCCGGCACTGAACAGGCCGACGCAGACAGCGCTGCCGCGAGAATGATGGCAGTGGGGGTTCGGCTCGATCTGGTCATAGATGGGAGCCTCTCAACCTAGTGGGGCCCGAACTCGGCGATTCATCACCCAGTCGGGTTGCCCAACCAGCGCCCAGAGCTGTTGCTCAGGCCATGCCCTCGGCTTGGAGCAGAGCCGTGATGCCGGCTGCGAGGTCGGGACTCGGCGCCCAGCCAATAAGTTCGCGCAGCTTGGAGACATCGGCCTGAAGATGCATGCGTTCTGATGCCCGTACCTTGTCCGGGTCGGTTTCGACGGTTGCCCCAGTGCCCGCGAGTTCGACGAGTGTGTCGACCAGATCGCCCATCCGGTGAGCGGTACCCGTTCCGATGTTGACGGTCGTGATTGGCTCGGATGCGGCACCGAGCGCTTCGACAAGCGCACGGCCAGCTTCGTGCACCGGAACCATGTCACGTCGGGGTTCGAGGTTGCCAAGGCGCAGCACGCCGCTGCCAGCCTTCAGTTGGTCCACAATCTCAGGAACGATATGCGGGTTGGTCTCGCGGGCGCCGTAGAGGTTGAAGAACCGGGCGACGAGAAACTTCGTGTCGGTCGAGCGTTGCGCGTTCCGGATGAGCTGTTCGCCCTGGAGCTTGGTCAAGCCGTAGATGTTGAACGGTGCAGGCTCGAGGTCCTCGTGGTGTGCGTCATCGCTCGGTGAGTAGACGTCGCCGGTGGAGGCAAACGCCATTCGCTCGACTCCGCCACTTTTTGCTGCGTCGAGCATCGACTGGGTGCCCAGGACGTTGATCCGGACAGCCAGCGACGGATCAGCGACCGCGGCAGGAATGAAGTGAAGTGCCGCAAGATGGAAGATGTCGGTGACGCCCTGTTCTTGGACGACAGAGGTGACGGCTGCGGTGTCTGTCACATCCACGTTGGCAAACGAGAAGCGTTCGTCATCAGCGAGACGGTCAATGTGCTCCTTGTTGCCCCAGGCGAGGTTGTCGAGGCCGACAACCTGGCGATCTTGGCTCAACAACGTGTCGATGACGTACGAGCCGAGATAGCCCGCTGCTCCGGTGACCAGTGTGCTCATGAGTGGTTCCTTCCCGCGTGGTGCTGACCCAGTCGGCACAAACGTTGATGATTCGAATACTGACGACCGGTTAGTGCACCGGTTGAGGTGTCGGAACAAATGAGTCGGTGAGCCTTGATTGGGGCTCTGACTCGCGGTTCCGACGACCAATGAGACTGTGACCTGTCGGGGCGAGGATCGCGCCGACGACGAGAGCGACAAGTGCAGCGATGACTGCAGATTGCACATATGCCGGCCAAGCCGACACGGAGTTGGTTTCGCCGATCCAGACTGCTCCGGCCGCAATGGCGTCGTCGGTGACGATCGTTCGAGAGATCGAAACGGCGGAGTTGGCAGACTCAGAACGGCCTTCGGCCAGAAACAATGCAGACTCGGTTGCGAGCGCTGTGGCGAGAGCCTCTGCGGTCTCGGGATCAGGGTGGGCGGCCGAGAACCACACGGTAGATCGCGATTCATCGTGAATCCCTGAGTCAGGAAGAATGTTGGTGTTTCCCGGCACGCCTGCGCGCTGCTTGGCTGCGTCTCGCACCGCGGGCAGCCTCGAGACGACGATGAGGTCGTCAGTCGTCTGATCCAGAGCACCTCGGTTCTGGGGCTTGGCCGAGATGGCGTTGACCGAGAGGAACGCCTCAGATTGGTAGTTGGCCGACGAGGTGAATCCGAGCAGAGCAGCAAGAATCGCGGCCACCCCAACCGCACTCCCAACCCATTTCTTGAACGGCAATACTGCCGGCTTCACCGCCGGACGTTCCTCTCGAACCCGGTCGGCCCAGACCCAGACCGCCATCGTCGCGAGGCCAACGTTGAGATACCACTGAAGAATCGTGTCGGTCATGATGTTCTCGGTGAACAGCTGAATCACGACTGAGGTCGACGCAACGATTGCGCCGAGCAGAACCGATGATTCGAAGTTCGTAAACCGGGGGCTGTCGACAAGGCGCCATGCCTTGATCACCAGGACGAGAGCTGTTCCGACAAGGAAGAGCCAACCAGCGAGGCCGAGTATTCCGCCCTCGACCGCCGCCTGCAGGAAGCTGTTGTGGGGTCGAGCCTCGCGAATGGTGAGCTGCGGGACGACCTGGAGACCGACACCACTGAGTGGATTGCGGAAGAACAGGGGAGCGACGTCGGCCCAGTAGCCGATGCGCCAGGCTAACGAGTCGTCGGTTTTGGCGCCTCCGTCTGCGCCCTCGGATGCCGTGACGTTGGCAATGCGCTCACCGACACCCGGAATCAATGCGGCAGCAACGACCAGCAGGACCATGAGCCCAAGGGCCAATCGGCGGTCTCGTCGCCAAGCGAACACAAGGGCACCCGTCGCAAAGGAGATCCAGGCTGCTCGGGCGAAGGTGTTGAGCAGTACGAAGAAGGTCGCAAGAATCGGGATGAGGAGGAGGGCCCGGTTGCGTCCGCTCATTGAGGCGAGTGGGCCCAGGAGAAGGAGAAGAATGAGCACGAGATAGGTGGCGAATGGGTTGAAGTGCGAGAAGGACCCGGTGATTCGCGCGAGCCCGGAGATCGGATCGACGTTGACGGTCCAGAAGTACTGGACCATTCCGGTGACCACGGGGATGAGTACGCCAGCGCCGACCACGACGAGCACTCGTTTGAGTGCGCTGCGGTCAAGGCGGATCGTTCGTTCGATCATGAGGTACATGACGACGGATGAAAGGAATCCGAGGTTGGCCGGCAGGCTCTCGCCTTTGTCGAGCGACGTCGGCAACGAGAGCGTAAAGAGAACGCCGCACGTGACCCAGGCGACGCCCATTGGGGTGGCCAGGACTCGCATGCCTTGAACCTTGTCGGCGATCAATCGAGCGGTCCCGACGGCAATCACCAACAACCCAAGGACGGCCGCCGGTTGCAGTGGATCAAGCGAGTCGGACTTGAGGTCGTCGAGGGCCGGCCGAATGAGCAAGACCGTAAGCACGAACCATTCGAAGCGATACAGGGCGAGGACGCCGAGTGACGTCGTGACGATCAGCGTGAGTGCCATGGTCACGAGGTCGGGGCTCGCCCCGATGACGAGGACCAAGAGGGCGCTGAGCAGTCCAGCGAGAATCGAGACGCCAGCCACCAGCCACTCTCGTGACTGCTGGGGCAAGAAGGTGGGCGCCGCGTTCAATTTCTAGCCAAGGACAGATCGATAGACAGCGACGGTGTCGTCGCCAACCTTGTCAGCTTTGAACCGGCGATCAGCGGTCGCTCGACCGCCCTTGCTCAGGCGACTCCGAAGTTCGTTGTCGCTGAGTAGCGATCCCAACGACTCAGCCAGCGCTGGTCCGAGATCTTCGCCTTCGACGAGCAGGCCGTTTTCGCCATGCTCGATGAGATACGGAATGCCCGCGTTCGCTGGCCCGGCGACCGCAGTCGTACACGCCATCGCCTGCTGAAGCGTCATGGGCGAGGTCTCTTCCCGGGAGGACATCACAACGATCTCGCTCCTGACGTATTCGTCGAGGAGTTCCTCGTCTGAAACGATTCCCGTGAGGGTGATCTGATCCTCGAGTTTGTGACGTTCGATGAGTTCGCTCACCGATTCGGCGTACCCCTCATCGACTGGTTTGCCGACGAGGCGCAGCTGTACGTCGTGACCATCTGCAACCAGGAGGCGAACTGCTTCGATCAGATGATGCTGACCCTTGCGAGGCTCGATGCGAGCCACACAAAGCAAGCGGCCTGATTCGGGGGCCTTCTCGAGCTCGAAGTATTCGTCGCTGATCGGATTGGCAATCGCATGCAGCGTGGCCTTGGTTCTGCCGTCGATGCACGCATTGACGTACTCGCTGATCGTGATGATGTCCGTGGATCGTTCAAGCACTCGTTGCTCGAAGCGGGCGTTGAAGTAGCCACGCAACTGCGTCTGAAGCTGACGGACTCGCTCGCTGCGACTGTCGGTGATCTTTGCTTCTTTGAAGAGCATGCCGTGCAAGGTGACGACCGTTGGCATCTCGGCATCGAGCGCCCCGGCGCCGTAGAAATTCGCGCCCTGGGCATGCACGATGTCGGGGGCGATCTGTTTGAGCCGCTTGGCGATGCCGGCTCGTTCACGCATGTAGAACGTCAATCGGCGGAGCCGATCTGACGATCCGACAATATGGACAGTGACGCCGTCCTGTTCGACGGTTTTGTCCTCGCTGCCAAAGACGCACGTGACAACCTCGACCTCGACGTCGTCGCGCTGCTTGAGAAGCTCGACCACTTCGACGGTGACTGCTTCGACTCCGTTGGAGAGCGTTCGGCCAACGGGATAAGGGCCGACCATTGCGACACGAATCTTGCCCGTCATCAGGAGACTCGCTTTGCTTCGGAGGCGCTCGTGTTTTTCTTCTTGGTTCCCGACGGGTTGGCGTTGTCAGCCGCTCTGCCCGAGCCGTTTGAGGTCGGATTCGTCTTTTTCTTGGGCTTGGTCGATGGAGGTCGAGTTGGGCGAGCCGGAGCATCAGCCTTGGCGTCGTCGTCGGTCTCGACGGCTGAGTGCGCCGGGTCTGGGCTCGCGGTTTCGATGCCGCTTCGTCGTGACGTCGAAGACGAGGTGTTACCACCGAGCCTTCGCTGGCGGTTGGAACGTGACCGGCTGGAAGTTGAGGCGGTGTCGCGATCGACTTCCTGGGCAACGAGTCTCGCTGGTGGCGCCTCGATCCGAGCCGCCGGGTCAGCGGCTTCCTCGACTTTGGAGAGATCGATGGTCTCGTAGTCCTTCGCCGATGGCGTCGTCGTTTCTGCTGGAGTCTGCGAAGCGACGACCGCTGGGGCAGCAGCGGGAGCGTCGATAGAGTCTTCGCGTTCGGCGTTGTCCTTCTTGGACGACGCTGACCCGCCCTTGCCGAGTCGGTCGATCAAGAAGAAGACCAGGACCAAGGCAATGACATTGAGGCCGGCGAACAGCAACATGTTCTGGACGAGTTTCGGTGCCGAGGATTGCGGCTTGGTCGAGAGCTCAGTAATGAACAGTTCGTTCTCGATGTTCTCGAGCGCATTCTGGCCTCGAGCTGAGTCGGCTCGGGCGTTGCCGAGCTCCTGGTTCAGGGCGGCGGCGTCTTGCTCAAGCCGGGAGTACCGCTGGGCCAACGGTCGCAGAATTTCAATCTGTTCTTCGAGGGCTGCTGCTCGAATAACCGAAGCTGTGTCGCCTGCGGCGGCATCCTGCTGGGTCGTGAAGAGAAGTTCTGAAGCCACGGTCAGAGCGGAGGTCGGCTCCAGCCCGCCAGCTTGGTCTGCGATCGCGTCCTGAGCGGTTCGAACCGTCGTCAATTCACCTTCCAGGGCACCAATGAGCGAGTCGTTTCGACTGATGGACTGACCCACAACGAAACGTGCTGCCTCAACGCCAATCTGACGACTGGATTCTCGGGCTGTTGCTTCGTCTACCGAATTCGCCGTGATCCGGATCGATGAGTCAGACGTCGTCGAGCCGACTTCAACCTCAAACTCGCCCGGAATCTCATCTCTGACTGCATCTCGAACAGCAGGAAGACCTGCGGCAAGCCGCAGTTCGTCCGTGAAGTCCTCGATCTGTGCCGGCGACAAGTTGTCTGAGGTCAACTGACCAGCAAAGACAATGTGCTGGCTAACAAACGGACTGGTTCGAGGAACGAACACGCCCACTACTGCGCCGACACACGCAACGACGATGATCGCCGCTGTTCGCCAGCCACGCAGATTTAGTGCATCGATCAACTCCACGTGATGCGCCTCCGCAATTGGTAACTTACTCCCCAATGGTAGGGAACGGTTGGGGAGCCTGAACGAGTCGGCTTCCCTAGTCGGACCGGACCATTCGGCCCAACATTCATGGCCTGGAGTTCCAGTCCGATGGGATCAGGATGAACGAATCCGCGAAACCCGATGATTGGGGCACATCGAACGTCTCTTCGTGGCGAGACAGCGCCCGAAAGGCGATGCAACCGATCGAGGATCGATTCGGCATCGTTGCCGGTTGGCGGCACCATCGCAGTAGTCAAAAGACGTGGTCGTCGAAAGAACTGACCCCCGAGATCGTTGCCGCCGCATCCTCGACCGCGCCGGACACTCCCACAAACCAGGCTCCGATTTTCGTGCTTGGCGCCACCTGGCGTTCGGGATCGACCTTGCTCCAACGTCTTTTGCTCTCGTCGGGCGACGTCATGATGTGGGGGGAGCCGTGGAATCGAACCGATCTCATTCAACGTATGCGGGAATCGCTTCGGCCCTTGGGTGGTCAGTGGCCGGTCTATGGCAACGTCGTCGACGAGCGTCAGGACGATGGGCCGCTGCACACGTTGATGGTTCCGGATCTGTATCCGTCCAGAGTTGATCTGCTGGCAAGCCATCGAGCTTTGTTCGATCGGCTCTATGCGGTTCCAGCGGCCGAACGCGGTTATTCGCGTTGGGGCGTGAAGGAAACCCGCCTGACTGCGCAGGATGCTCGATATCTGCATGCTCTCTATCCTTCTGCACGAGTGGTGTTTCTGTATCGCGACCCCTACGCGAGCTGGTCGTCGTATGTGGCATTGCGAGCTATGGGGTACGCCCGGTGGCCTGAGCAACCAATTGTGTCGCCTGGAGATTTCGGTCGTATGTGGCGAGATCGGGTGGAAGGCTTCTTGGCCTACCCCGAGGAATTGCCGCACGTGACAGTTTCGTATGAAGCGCTGATCGACGACCCAGCGGTGCTGGATGAGCTCGCAGACTTCTGCGGCGTTGTCCCTGATCGCTCGACGCTCGAACTCAAGGTTGGGCGATCCCACGGAACTCGCAACCCGGCTGCATCGATGCGGCGAATCGAGAAGGCCGTTGGCGACTTAGCGATCGATCTCGGCTATAACCGGCCGCTCGACTGAGCTGTCGGAGCGCCGGTCTGCACCAGCTTCGGCGTTTTCACGAAGATCGATATCGACGAGTTGGTCAACGTCATCGCGCAGATCAATGGTGTCGACTGGCAGATCGATCAACCCGTAGGCGGCTTCGTGAGCATCTGCCGCCCTGGCCAAGCTGAATCGTTGATCGAGATCGGTGGCGAGCTGTGCGGCCCCTGCTCGCTCTGCCTCAGCGTTGTCCAAAATGAGTCCCAGTTTGGCTGCGAGATCTTCCTGGTCGCCGGTAAGGAACGTTCGCCGTCCGGCTCCACCAGCTCCGAGAATTTCGCAGTGAGGATCGATGTCGCTCGCCAAGCAAGGTAGACCCAGCCGGCCAGCCTCGATCAGGGCTGTTGGTAACCCTTCAAGGTGCGATGCGGTAATGAAGCAGGCGGCTCCTGCGAGAAGCTCTGCCAACTCGTTTCCGTAGACGGGACCGGTGAAGACGACTCGGTCATCTCCCTTGGCATCAGCGGTGATCTCCGCTCGGTAGTCCTCGGTGCCAGCTGACCCACCGATGATGACGAGCTTGGTATCGAGGTTCGAAGCAACGAACGCACCGACAAGTTCGTGTGGAGCCTTCTCGGGAACGATTCGGCCGACACTCACGACGTAGCGTCCTGGCTCGAGCCCGAACCATCCGAGAGCCGCGCCAGGTTGCGTTCGGTTCACCGGACCAGTGGCGTTGGGTACAACTCGAGTGTGGCGGTTGAAATCCGCGAGATATTCACGGCGAAGGGCATGGGATACGACCAGGGTCTGGTGAGGCACCCGAGCGCTGCTTTGGGCTCCAAGGCGCAGGATCAGCTTGGAGAAGCGGCCCCATTTGTCTCGCTTGTCGTCACGGCCGTGAATTGTCTGGACGATCTTGGTCCGAGGTTTGAGAATCCGAAGGATGCCAGCAGGAAGGCCGGGGCCAAGGGCGTGATAGTGCACGACATCGAATCGTCGAGGCACCGTCCACAGCGTGGCCAGAATCGAGTGAATCAAGGCGGCAACGCCAGCCTTCTTGGGTGCCCAGAGGTACACGAGGCGTACGCCGTCGATCGAGGTGGGTCGCTCGTCGTAGTCGGAGCGGCGACAAAAGACGGTCACGTGATGACCCCTTCGTGCCAGTTCTCGAGAAGCGACGTCCACAACTGTTTCGACACCGCCGTACTTGGCCGGCATCCCACGGGAGCCGATCATGGCGATCCGGGCTGGTGACCGGTCCGATCCAAATTGTGGCATCTCTGTTTGATGCCCTGTCATGTTCCACCACACGCTGACTTAGCCCTCCGCCATATTCCGCGTTCACAACCTAGGTAGGGAGGCCCCCCTAGTCAAAGGGGGAACTCACCCACTGTCGGTGGTCGTTCCAGCGCGCCACGTACAACTTTTGGGTAGTGCCTGTGGTGCTCTGGGTGTCCCTCCACCGCTGTTCGGACAGTAGTTCATCCGGGGTTCCCGAGGGGGCC
>CALHCB010000117.1 GCA_937930695.1 uncultured Acidimicrobiales bacterium
GGTTCTGCCGAGGAGAACGAGTTCGGCGTGGTGCGAGTGATCGACGACGGTCGCGGTGTGCCACCTGAACTGGCTGACCATGTGTTCGAACGTTTCGTCCGCATCGACCAGTCGCGAAGCCGCGACGTCGGAGGAGCAGGACTCGGTCTGGCCATTGTCCGACGAGTGGCGCAGAACCACGGCGGCACCGCAGAGCTCGAAGCCCGCCCGATCGGGATGAAGGGCGCTTCGTTCGTGCTGCGTCTGCCGTCATCTAACTTGGACTGACGATGACTGAATCCAAGAGCGAGTTCGGCAACGTCGACCGATTGCACCGAACGTGATGCACTTCGACGGCGAGCCAGGCATCCGGCCCATCGAGGTCCAGTAGATCAATTCGGTTCGACGGCGACAGATTTTGCGCGCCCCAAGCGATGTATGCAGCAAGAACTCCATGAGCTGGGTTCGACCCTTCGCCTGTCTGTTCAACGAGAACCAAAAGAGGGAAACATATGAGGGAAACAACCACCGTCCGCCGTTGGCAGGACGGACGAAACCATTCAACAGTTCGGGCGCGCCATGTCGTTCTCGCCCTGCTCAGTCTTGTGTTGATCGCAGGCGTGACACCCCAGGCGGCGTCCGCAGCTCCGGCAGAGGGGAAGGCCGAGATCACGATCCGGCTTCGCACCGAGTACAACCTGGCGTCGGTGGAAGCCGGCGCTGATTTCGTCCTGACTGGTCCGAGCGGAAACTTCACGCTCGACACCGATCCGGCGTCAGCGCCTCCGTCGGAGATTGTCTTTGAAGTCGACCCCGGCAGCTTCGACTTCGTCGAGACCGCGCTCGACCCGGCCTCTCCGCATTGGGAGCTGATCGATATCAGTTGCAGCGGCGGCGCATCGCAGGACATCTCCGACACACAAGGCGATCTCGACGGCACGTCGGTGACGGTTGGCGCTGGTGACGAGGTCACCTGTGTGTTCGTCGAGGAGCCTTTGCCGCCGCGCGTTTACAGCTTGTCGACGCTCCGAAATCTGGACAATTTTTCCTTCTCGGTCTTCGGTCAGACGTTCGTCGACAGCTTGGGCACGGTGAACTCGTCGGCGGTTCTCCGCGCTCTGACCCAGCCCACGAATTACCAGAATGTGCTGGCAACCCCGGCCCGCTACGGCGAACTCGAGTCGATCACCTGCCGGAGCGGCAGTGCAACGGTGCCGTTCGAGCCAGTGAACGATGCGACGGGGAATCTCATCGGGGCTCAGTTTCTTGTCGACTGGGGCCAATACGTGATCTGCACGTTTGCTCAGCGCACTGATGAACTCAGCTACGTCACGATGCGGAAGAACACGATTGCACCCGATGGCTCTGACCAGCTGACGACGCGAGCTTTTGTGCTCACTGGTGGTTCGACCCCTGCTTCTTCTGGTGTGACCCTCGGTCGCTGGAATGCGGTCGACAACCGGATCGCTGCCGCCCGTGTCGTGAGCGGAACGATCGACGTGACCGAAGCAGCGGATGCTGACTGGGAGTTGGAGAGCTTTTCTTGCAACGTTCCGACAACTGCGATCGCGGCGACGGCCGACCATGACGGTGGCGCCACGATCGAGCTGATCGCCGGAAGAAACGCGGTCTGCGATGTTGTCAATCGAGCGTCGAGCGTGACCCAAGCACTCACGGTGCGCACGAACGCTCAGGTCGAAGTGGTTGATGCTTCTGGGAACCCGGCGTGGGTAAACGCGCCGAGTTATCCGGTGTATCCGCGCTTCGTCTTTGGTGGCGACTTGAGCTTCACGGGCACCGGCAATGGCTCCCAAGCGGTCTACTCGTTGGCGCCTGGTGACTACGACTTGGTCCAGTCGAGTCTTCCCGTGGGATACGCACTGACCGAGAGTCCCTGTAGCGGTGATGCAGATACCGCCATCACGGATGCTGCCGGCGTCCAAACTGGGATCGCGATCGCGATGGTGGACACGGATGTGTCGTGCACGCTCAATCTGCGAGCGGAAGACGGCTTGATGTTGTCAACCAGCTTGGATCCGGCTGGTTCGTTCGGCGCATCATTCAACGGGCCGTTTGGGCGGTTCTACTCGTCGACGAGCTACTCGAACCGAGGTTTCGCGCTTGGCATGCCAGCCGGGACCAGCACGATCTCTGTCACAGAGAGCACCGACTACGAACTCACGTCGGTGACATGTACCGGGGGAGCGACGGCGACCGATCCCGTGAACGGATCGTTCGATGTGACGATGTCCGGACCAGCGGCCTGTGTCATGAACTACGAGCTCACAGGTCCAACAGATCTCACGATCACCAAGCGGACCCAGACATCTGGCGGTCGGCTCTTTCCTGACAACACCGCGTTCTCGATTGAGGGTCCCGCACCGATCGGAACCCGGCTGCTTGATACCGATCCAGACACCACCACTCCGGCCCAGGCCCTCATCCGAGATGTTCCTGCGGGCGAATACCGAATCACTGAGCCGGACCTTCCTGCTGGCTGGGTCCTGCGGGATGTGACCTGCACAGCCGGATCGGTGACGTTGGTTTCCGAAGCGGGGCGGATCATTGGGGCGGACGTGGTGATTCCTCCTGGCGAGACCATGCAGTGTTCGTTCACCAACGTGAACGACGCCATTCGGATCGAGGCCATCAAGGTCACCGTTGACAGCAACGGCGATGCCGTCTCGACGTCCGACACCTTCGATGTGGTGCTGTCCGGCGGTGCGACCGACACGTTGACCGTCTCACCCGGCAGTTCGGACTCGACGACTCAGTCGGCCGGAACCTATCGATTGGTCGAAGAAGCGGCGGCTGGTTGGGAGTTGTCGACCGTGTCGTGTGTCGATGCCGGTGGGCTCACACTCAACGTCGTTGACGTGACGATCGACGGAGAACTGCGAGGCGTTGATCTGAACGGCCTCGCTGTCGGCGCTCGAGTCGAATGCACGTTCACGAACGAGACCCCAGCCATTGTCGACGATGACGCGGACGACGATGGAGTCATCGACAGCGAAGACAATTGCGTCGACACGCCGAACACGAATCAGGCAAACCTCGACAGTGATGCGTTCGGTGACGTGTGCGATCCAGACGACGACAACGATGGCGTGAACGACGTCGACGATGTCGACCCATCGGATCCGAAGCAGTGTGTCGACGCTGACGCAGATCTAGCGGATGACTGCTCGATCGGCGTCGATCAATTTGGGCCTCTGTCGGACAACACACCCGCCAACGATGGCCCCGACTGCGACAGCGATGGTTTGGCCGATATCGGTGACCCTGACGACGACAACGACGGTGTCCTCGATGCTGACGATGCGGCGCCCTGCGATCCGGATGTCTCCAAGCTGGTTCCAGTTTGGGGCTTCAAGGTCAATGATGTCGATGGCGACGGAGACATCTTCGAGGTCACAGAAGAGGAGCAGTTGGCTGGTTGGGAACTGAAGCTCTATGACGAGGATGGGATCTTGCTGGCGACCAAAGTGACGGGCACTCTGACGCCGGCGGTGCCCAACTTCGGTTTCGGCGAACTTCGGACCGGTGTCTCGTTCGGCGAGTTCCCCGAGGGAACGACGCTGACGGTGTGCGAAACCCCTCAGGCCGGCTGGGAGTACACCCAACCTTTGGATGCAAACGGCGAGCCCTGCGTGACCGCAACGCTGACCGGCGGTGGTCAGTTCTTCGGATTCACCAACATGGAGGTGGTGCCCGCGTGTAAGACCGTGGAGATTGATCTGCTGTCTGGCCGCCAGGGGATCGACGTCGGTGACATCTCCATCCATGAGCTTGAGGACGGCACACTCGAGGTGACCGTGACCGCCGGGCCAGATGTTCGCTTCGTTGATGCACATCTGCATGTTGGAGAGTCGGTCGGCGACGTGCCGACCACGAAGAAGGGCAGCCCTCAGCCGGGACAGTTCGACCACGCCGCGGTCGATGATGGTGATGGTGTCGTCAACTTCTCGGTGCCAGCACCGAGTGCCGACAGCTACGTTGTCGCCGTCCATCTATCGATCGAAATGCTGGTCGATGGTGAATGGGTTGCCGCATCTGGCTGGGGAGCAGGGACGCAGTTCAGCGGGAAGGACTGGGCCACCTACTCCAGCTACAGCTGCGGGTAGATCTGAACGGGTGCCGGCCGACCTTTGCGGGGGTCGGCCGGCGCTAGTCTCCGGCGGTGACTTCTCTTGACATCGGCCGCTACGGAATCTGGACGGCTCTGCTCGACCTCCACCCAACCAACAAGGGATTGGAGGCCGTGGCCGAGCTCGACTCGATGGGCTGGGGTGCCCTGTGGCGGCCGGAGTCGACGGGGCGAGATCCCCTGATCACCGCCGGTCTGTGGTTGGGAGCCTGCGACCGAATGGCCGTGGCAACGGGTATCGCTCAGACCTACGCCCGACACCCGCTCACCATGAACGCCGGTGTGCGGACACTCGACGAAGCCTTCCCCGGACGCTTCCTGCTCGGTCTCGGTGTGAGTCACGCCCCGATGGTCGAAGGCGTGCGAGGCCTCGACTACTCCCGGCCCCTGTCGGACATGTCGGCCTACCTCGATGCCATGGACGCCTCGCCCTTCACGGGTCAGGGTCCTGACGGTCGACCACCTCGTGTTCTGGCTGCGCTTGGGCCAAAGATGCTGGCCCTGTCCGCCGAGAAGGCTGATGGTGCCCATCCCTATTTCTCGACGCCAGACCACACGGCGCTGGCCCGAGAGATCATCGGTAAGGACAAGTTCTTGGCGCCCGAGCAGATGGTGTTCCTCCAGACCGACCCTGACCGAGCACGACGAGTCGCTCGGGCCAACATGGCTCGATACCTCGCTCTGCCGAACTACACGAACAACCTCAAGCGCAGCGGCTTCACTGACGAGGACATCTCGTCAGTGAGCGACAAGTTGGTTGATGCGATCGTGTTGTGGGGCGACGTCGATTCCATCGTCGCTCGGGTCAACGAGCACGTCGACGCTGGTGCTGATCACGTGTGCATCCAAGCGCTGGTGGAAGACCCGAACGATCTTCCGATCGAGGACTACCGCAAGCTGGCCGAGGCGCTCTTCTAAGAACGCTGAAGACGAGCCCTCTACATAGGGGGTTTTTCTGGCCAAGAGTTGAGAGAGCAAGTATCAATTTCCCTTTACGAAAGAGGGAATCGTGATTCGAATTTTGTTGACGGGCTGCATCTTCTTGAGTGCCCTTGTCCTCGAGACGTCTGCGGCAGGGGCTTCGGTTCCTGGCCTGCCGTTCACATCGACAGCTTGCGAGGAACACAGCGATTCTGTTGCCCGGCTCTATACAGCGGGGTTGGGTCGGGTCGCTGATCAGGGCGGCTTCGAATTCTGGCTCGACGAGTACACCTCGGGCCGGTGGACCCTGCCGCGTATGGCTGCGTTCTTCGAGTCGAGTGACGAATTCAAGGCGAACTACGGGGCACTCAGCGACCTCGACTTCGTAAAACAGGTCTACCGGAACGTGCTGCAACGTGAGGGCGATGCTGGCGGTATCGAGTTCTGGACTGGCCAGATCGGTGCGGGCACAAGTCGAGGCACGATCCTGCTCCGATTCTCAGAATCCCCAGAGAACATCACGATTACCGGGACGACCGAGCCAGCACTTGGTCCCTACAACCAGGGTCTTCTTGAACCTTTCGCATGTGGAAGTCCTGGCGACATCAAGAATTGCGGAGACTTCTCGACACAAGCCGAAGCGCAGGGCTGGCATGACCGCTATTTCCCGCAGTTCGGTGACATCTCAAAGCTTGATCAAGACGGCAACGGCGTTGCCTGCGAAAGCCTTCCCAGCTGACTGAAAGGCAATCATGCGGCTTCTTCCCCAGCCGCTGGTCCGACCGGCTCGATTGATGGTGGCGTCGCTGACGCTTTCCGTCGTTGCGTCGATCGTGCTGGCTGTTCCGCTCTCCACGTCGACTCCAGCAGGTGCTGATCCGTTGGCGTCCTCCTCGACTTGTCCCGATGTGACGGACTCTGTTGTTCGTCTGTATTCGGCCTACTTCTTGCGAGCGCCGGACGACGGAGGCTTTGAGTACTGGGCCGACCAGTGGGGATCTGGCGCGTGGGATCTCCCCAAGATCTCCGACTTCTTCGCCGGCTCCGAAGAGTTCAAGGCCCTCTACGGTGGACTAAGCGATGGGGCATTCGTCAATTTGGTGTATCTCAATGTGCTAGGTCGACCAGGCGAGCCAGCCGGCAGCGAGTATTGGATACGTCAACTCTCGGAGGGTTTGAGCAGAGGTCGACTCATGCTGTTGTTCTCCGATGGCGACGAATATGTCTCCATCACCGCGACGATGAAGCCGCGGTTCCTGGCTTCGGGTGAAGTCTTTGATTGTCTTCAGCTGGCAGCGGAGCGACGCGTTCGATCAGCGATGGCCGATGCAGAGGTGGTCGCCGAATTCGAACCTGAACTGTCCTATGACCGTGGCGCCTATCGAGGTTTCGGGTATAGCGACGACGATGGCGACTGCATTGATGCGAGGCACGAAACGTTGATTCTTGAGAGTCGAATTCCCGTCACGATGCACTCCACAGGATGCTGGGTTGACTCCGGGCTCTGGGTCGATCCGTATGACGGAAGCGAGTACACGCGAGCTGGCGACGTTCAAATCGATCACGTCGTTCCCTTGGCTCATGCAGATCGTGCTGGAGGTTGGCAGTGGAGCAATGAAACCAAGGAAGCGTTCTACAACGACATAGTGATCGATGCCTCGCTTGCTGTGACCGGTGGAGCCAGCAACGGCGACAAGTCAGACAACGGTCCGGATGAGTGGAAGCCGCCCTTGCAATCTGCCTGGTGTGGGTACGCGATCGACTGGATTGACATCAAGACTCGATGGCAGTTGCCGTATACGCCCGCCGAACAAACTGCGCTTGGCGAGATGCTCGACACTTGTTCGGCGAGCTTGGCCGCGACTCGTTCCGCTTCGAGTCCTTCGTTGGCCGAAATCGTCTCTGCTCTACCACCAGGAGCTGAACCCGAGACGCCGGCCACGAGGGAGACGGTGGGAGATCTCGAGATCGTGCAGTGTCTTCGTGGAAGCGAGATTGTCGTAATCCGCAACAAAGGTGCCAACACGATCTCGCTGTCTGGGCACCGACTCCACGACGAAGGCGACAAGCATTCGTTTGACCTGGGAGTGATCACGCTGGCACCAGGCGGAACGATTGATGTACTGACCGGGCCTGACGCAGTCCCGAGAACGGGCGCAGTGGTTTGGAAACTCGAGCATGTGTGGAACAACACGGGTGACATCGCCTTCGTGATCGGCCCTGGCGACGTGGAACTAGACAAGATCGTTTGCGCCAATACGTAGGCTTGCCCGTGCCGACACTCGGCACCGGTCGCAGTCCTCGCCCTAGAGCAGGTCGGCAACAAGCTCGTGGTAGCGCGCCATGGCGGCGAAGTGGTCCTTGGCTGTTCGCTCGGGCATGCGCGTGTGCGGCGGCCGGTTGTACCAATTGTTCAGCGTGATGTGGGTGACGCCGGCGTCCTTCCAGAACTGAACGTCGGCTCGCAGTTTGTCGTCATCGCCGTCGCCTACTGAGGTCCAAACTTCCAGGCCCACATCGGCCGGGTCCCGGCCTGCATCGGTGACGTAGCCGCGGAACGTCTCGAACGCTTCGAGCGCGCTGTCGTCTGGTGGGTAGGCCAACATGATCCAGCCATCGCCGAGCTCGGCGGTGCGACGAATCATTCGCTCTTCGTGTCCACCGAACCACAGCGGAATCGAACGACCGGTGGGGAGCGGATTGATGCCGGCGTCGTCGATCTGGTGGTACTCGCCGTCGAAGGTGACGTGAGGCTCGGCCCACAGGCGCCGCATGACCTCCACTTGTTCGGTGAGCCGCCGACCACGGTTGCTGAACTCTTCGTTCAGCGCCACGTACTCGACGGGGTTCCAACCACTGCCAATCCCGAAGCGGAAACGGCCACCGCACAACACGTCGAGTGAGGCGGCCTGCTTGGCTACCAGGGCAGTTTGACGCTGCGGCAGGATCATCACCTGGGTCGAGAACTCGAGTTTGGTGGTGCACGCAGCCAGAAACCCGAAGAGCACGAAAGGATCGTGGAAGAAGTCGGCGGAGGTGTTGCGGTCGCCCCAGTCGGGTCGGTTCTCGACGTTGGCGCCCAAGACGTGATCGGGCAACGCCAGGCCCTCATAGCCGAGATCCTCGGCTGCTTGGGCGAAGTCCTTGATGAACCCCGGTTCCCCACCGGTATCGATCAAGGGCAGGTTCACGGCCAGGCTGATGGTCTGCGCATCCTCTGTCATCGGGGCAGTCTGGCGCATCCGAGAATGATGCGCCGTATCCGAATTCACGCGCCGTGTACCCCCTGCTCTAGCGTCGTGGCTGGCCCGACATCCCTTGTCCAGAGTTGAGGAATCAATGACCGACACAGAGCTCGATCGCGAAACCTGGCTGGCTCGCAAGCCAGTGCGATCCCCCGAGATGGAACAAGCGATCTTCGGTGGCGATGTCGCTGAGGCGGCCGACCTCAGCCTTGAGGAGATCAATCCGCTCAACCCGCACCTGTTCCGTGAGCACCGTTGGCATGCCCACTTCGCCCGCTTGCGGGCTGAGGACCCGGTCCACTTCAACGAACTCGGATCGTCGGGCCGTTATTGGTCGGTCACGAAGTACGAAGATGTGCGCAGTGTCGACGGCGACTGGAAGACGTACTCCTCAGCCGATGGCATCACGATCGGATCGAGGGTCGACGGCCCGGACCCGGCATCGATCAACGGTGCGCCAGCGTCGTTCATAGCGATGGACCCACCCGATCAGACCACGCAACGCAAGACGGTGCGAGGCATCTCGGCGCCGAGCAGTCTTCGTAACCTCGATGATCAGATCAGGGAGCGGACCGTCAGTGTGCTCGACGCGTTGCCCGAGGGTGAGACCTTTGACTGGGTCGAGACGGTCTCGATCGAATTGACCACACTGCTGCTGGCAACGCTGTTCGATTTCCCGATTGAGGATCGCCACAAGCTCACCCGGTGGTCCGACGTTGTCACGTCGATTCCTCAACCCGGAGGGGTGGTCGAGTCCGGAGCGCAGCAGCGGGCCGAGTTTGCCGAGTGTCTGGAGTATTTCGAACAGCTCTGGGTTGAACGCAGAGCGAACCCTGGCTTCGATCTCGTGTCGATGCTGGCGCACGGTGAAGGCACTCGGGACCTGCCAGCTGCGGCACACCTCGGCAATCTGTTCTTGCTGATTGTCGGGGGGAACGACACGACCCGCAACTCGATGTCGGGCAGCGTCTACGGGCTCAACCGATACCCGGATCAGTACACCAAACTCATCGCAGACAGGTCGCTGGTCGCCAACCTCGTGCCGGAGATCATTCGCTGGCAGACACCACTGGCCTATATGCGACGCACGGCAACCTGTGACACCGAGCTCGGGGGGAAGCAGATCCGGAAGGACGACCAAGTGCTCATGTGGTACCTGTCCGCCAACCGTGACGAAGAAGTGTTCGGTGCGAACGCCGAGGTCATCGATCTCGAGCGCAGCAACGCCGACCGACACCTGTCCTTCGGCTACGGCATCCATTTCTGCATGGGCAGCCGACTGGCCGAACTCCAACTCCGCATTCTGTGGGAGGAGATTCTCGAGAGGTTCGAGCGCATCGAGGTGGTTGAGGAACCCGAGCGCACTCTGTCGGCGTTCATCAACGGCTACACCAAACTCCCCGTCCAAGTCACCCGCTCTCGACCTTAAGGCTGTTCGAACGTCACGGTGCCACAGAACGATCCGGCAGCGACACCCGGTTCGTTGACGTAGTCACCGTGGAGGAACACATCGAATGTTCCAATGAGATCTCTGCCGAACCTGTTGATGGTGTGAGGGCTTCCCTGAATTCCGATCTCTGCCAATGTCGGAAGATCGCCGTTCTGGCTGATCGCTACCGCGTAGCGGTCAAATGTCGCGTCCTCGGTCCAGGTCACGACCAATCCATCGACGGTGCAGGCAGGCGACGGACCGTCGCCGCCGACAGTCTTTGCACCACAGTCGATCGGGTCGATGGGAGCCGGACCACCGTCGCCCGGAACGACGCTGAGCTGCGCAGAAACAACGGTTCCGGGCGGCAGATCTCTGATGAATGTTCGGCGGTCATCGCTGAATTCGCGAATCTCATCGGAGGCGACCGATCCGTCGGGCAGCGTTGCGGTGTAGCTGATCAAGAAGGAGAAGCCCGGATAGTCCGGGGGAACATTCGCGTCCCACTCGACCCGGATCAGACTGACCAGGCCGACCGTCGCACAACGCGAGACGGAGAATTGGTCCGCAGCCTCAGGGATCTCGACTTCACCGCAATCGGTTGTGAGGCTGAGTGTTCCGTCCGGAAGTACAGACCTGACCCGAACGAACACCGTCGTACCGGGCGGACCCGGCGGTGTGAACCGACCAGCGCTCTCCGTCCGCAGCGTCACGACGGAACCGTCCGCCAGAGTCGACTCGATCTCAAACCCATCTGTTTCGTAGGACGGTGAGAAAATGGCCACCACATTCGGAGCGAAGGCGTCGCACGGTGGTCCGCCCGGAACACCGCCCGAAATGGCATCTTCGTTCTCACACATGACCGACGTTCGTTGGCCGGTCACGCTCTCGGTCGTGATCTGGGCCCGAGTCAGGAGTGATCCGAGCCGCAGTCCGATCGTGACCCGCCACGTCGTCCCGTCGTTGACGAAGCGATCGGGTGGATTTGTCCCGATCTCGTTCTGGCCGACCAGGGTGTCCGGCTCCACCCACGAGTACTCATAGGAGAAGGTGCTGACGTTCTGAGGATTCTCGACCGGCCACTCGATCCCGACTCCGTCGTCGGTCGAGAATGCGCGACAGGAAACAACCACGGGCTCTTCCGGCTCTGGATCAGGGTCGGCGAGTGTGACCGATCCGCAATCGATCTCCACGACAGGTGAGACGAGTTGACCGTTCACTTCCTCGATCGAGATGGTGCCCGCGACTTCGGTGCCTGGAGCAAAGGCGATGTTGTAGCTCCGCGCATTTGGAGCAAACGATCGAGCCACCTCGCCAGCGGCACCCCCGGGATCTGAAGGATCAGCGAAGGTGTAGATGATCTTCCACGTGAGCGAATCGAGTCCATCGGTATCGCTGGCAGCCCATGAGAATCGAGCGATATCACCGCCGGCATCGGCGACGGTGCAGCTGTCGATCATCGGTTGCTCGGGATCCGGGTCAGGATCTCCGCCAGCAGTCGCGGTGCCACACGGTGTTCTTGGCATCGTCGATCCGTCGGTGAGAATCGGAGCAAGTCCAACGGTTGCGACGGATCCTGCAGGGAGCTCCGCCAGTACGGAGGTGCCGGATGCACGTCGGTATCGGGCCCCTGACCCTTCAACAGAGAGCTTGTACTGATACTCGGTTGCCGAAGCGACAGGGGTCCACTCGATGAGGACCCCGGTGGATGCTGAGGAAACCGTGCAGCTCAGGGGCATGTCTCCGGTGCCATCGTTTGGTGCTGCACTTCCGCATTCTGAGCGAGATCGAATCGATCCGTCGGCGAACACGGGTGTGACCGAAACACTGCCGACGACGCCGTCGGGCAATGAGATGAAGGCGTTCGTACCCTTGACTCGCCGGTACTTCGCCGACTGGCCGGCGACCGAAAGCTTCCAGGCGTACTCGACCGCCCCGTTGATCTCGTTCCATGAGACGTTGATGGCACCATCGGCAGAGGCCACGTCACAGACGAGGTCGACGCTGCCTGTCCCATCGTTTGGTCCTCCCTCGCCGCACGGTGTGCGCGGCTGGGTCGAACCGTCGGCGAAGACTGGCGACAGGCCGATCGAAGCGGTCGCCCCGTCTGGCAATGGGATGGTCGCCGAGTTGCCGGAGACGCGTGCATAGGCCGATCCAGCCCCCGGGCGGTCGAGCTTGTACTGATATTCGGCGGCGCCTGGTACCTCTTGCCAGCTCAGTACCACGCCTCCGTCAGTCGCTTCGACCGAGCAATCGAACGGTACGTTGGCCGCGTCCGCGGTGCTGACGACAGCCAGCACCGAGGCCAGCAGCGTCGCGATTGCGAGCAATCCTCGAAGTGGCTTTCGTTTTGAACGGCCCGGTAGCTTTCGCTGTCCACCCATATTGGCATCCCCGCCTGTTTTCTTCGGTGCTGGTTCGTGCTTCTGCACCGTCGAGCTCCGCCGCCCGCACGTAGTGTGTTACTTCACCCACACTGGGAGGTCAAATGACCTACGTGAAGTGAGAGGCGGGTGCTCACAGTGGGAAACGGTGTGGCCTTCCGAAAGACGCACAAGGCAAGACTCTCAAACGAGAACTCCGGGGTTGATCGAGCGTATTCGTCGATGAACTTCTGTGTTGTTGCGACAGATTTACAGCGGCTGCAGCGATATATGAGGTGACGAGGCCGCCTGGCCTTGTCACGACTCAGAATGAGGGAGAGTTCAGATGAAGGTTCTCAAGATGGCCTTTGCCGTCGCGTGTCTGCTGATGCTCAGCGTGGCA
This sequence comes from uncultured Acidimicrobiales bacterium, assembly GCA_937930695.1. Taxonomy (GTDB): domain Bacteria; phylum Actinomycetota; class Acidimicrobiia; order Acidimicrobiales; family SZUA-35; genus CALEWY01. The sequence goes on from CALHCB010000117.1 coordinate 12,491, forward strand.
CCAGCAGCAGCAGACAAGCCTCGAGTGTTGGTCGAGGAACAGACTTTTTCGGACATGAACCCCTGCAGCGGCGAGTGGCACACGCTTTCGTTCGTCCAGACGGTGAACGTCCATGAACACAAGAACAAGGCCATCGTTCATGTCGTCACTGATGTGACCAGCGATGACGGATTCGTCGGCCGGGGCGTCGAGAGTTTCCATGAAGAGGACGAGGGATTTCGTTCCAACATCAACTTCATGATGTCGAACGCCGAGACCGGCGAGAAGTTCTTCGTGAAGGGGAAACTGGTGGTCGATTATGATCAGGAAGAGCCACTGATGGACACGTTCCGGATGCGGTGTATCCGTAGCTAGACCCATCCTTGTTGAACATCAGTTGCAGAGATGATTTCAAGTTCTGCGTAGACAACTGGCAGAATGTTTTGGCGACGAAAACGCCAAGGATTGCGCTCGCCACACTTATCGAAAGCAACTGAACATGGATGTCACGAACGAGGTCATGCCGACAACTCAGGACCGGATCCAGCAAATGATGGAGCCCGGCCCAGAGGGGCCAATCTTCATGGTCAACCTGCTCAAGTTCAAAGAGCAGGCCGAATACGAGGACGGCCGCCAGACAGATCTGACTGGTCGACAGGCCTACGAGATCTACGGCCGTGGTGTCTCCAAACTGATCACCGAGTACGGCGGCGAAGTCACCTTTGCGGGAGACGTCACGTTCCTCGCACTCGGTCAAGTGGATGACCTCTGGGACGAAGTCGCAATCGCGAAGTATCCATCGCGGGTCGAGCTCTTCGAGATGTCAACGTCTGATGCATGGCGCGAGCTTTCGGTCCACCGTGCCGCTGGTCTCGCAGGTCAGCTCAATATCGAGACCGTCTCGTCACTCATCGGCGGTTGATGAGTTCATCCACGACGAGGTGATCGCCCGGTGTGGTGCGGTGGACGGCTCGGAAGAGCAAGTGGACACCGACCGGGAGCGTGAGCGTCATAGCGAACGCTCCGATCACCAGGTAGGTCATGCCGCTGAGTCCGAGTTGCATGCTTGCGCCAATCGTGACGACCAGGAAGGCAACAGGACTGGCCTTGCCCGCGGCATGGAATCGGGCGTAGGCCGTGGAGAATCGAAGCAGGCCGATTCCAGCGAGGACAGCGATCGCGCTTCCGAGCACCATGAACAGTTCTGCGACAACGGTCATTGACTCGCCCCCGATGGGTTCGCGCCTTCGTGCTCCAAGAATCGACTGGCAGCGACGGTCGCGGTGAAGCCAACGATCGCCAGTACGACGAGCATGATGAGGTTTGTCGGATCATCTCGACGAGCCGCGTCGATCGTGATGGCTCCCATGAGTGAGATGAGCGTGACGTCGAGTGCGATGACGCGATCGGCCAACGTTGGGCCAACCAACAGTCGGTAGACCCCACAAAGCCCAGCGAAGATAAACCCACAGAGGGCGATGACGGTCATACGGAAACCCCAGTTCGGTTTGTTGGAAGAGCGGCACAGGTGAGGCTTGCCAGCTCGTGCACGTGCGCAACGGTCTCGTCCATGCGGTCGTGATGCAGAAGGTGGAGATACAGCGTCGCCGTATCGGGATCGGCGTCGACCACGGCAGTGCCCGGCGTGAGCGTGATGGCAACGACCAGGAAGAGCAGGTGATCGCGGTTCTCCGGTGGGAGCTTCACCGCGATGATCGACTCCTCCGTGGAGTCAATCGGTGTGACGATCTCGAGGGCGACGCTGATCGTCGACTTGAACAGATCACCCAACACGAGCGCGATCAGCTTCGCAAGTGGCACGAGCCGGATGCCGCCGCGGCATCGGGTTCCGATGGTCGAGTTCGTGAGGACAACGGAGATGGCGAAACCAGCCGCGAGGTTCGCCACGGATAGATCCGCCCAGAGGCCACACCACGCAACAGTGAGAGCGGCTACGGCAAGAACGCGCTTGATCGAGATGGCATTCTTGAGCGCGCTCATGACTGGACCTCCTCGATGTAGTTGGTGGGAGTACGAAGGTTCTCCGCTGCCTCTTGGCTGAGATCGAAGAGCGTTCCTGCGAACACCGAAATGGTGAGTGTTCCTGCCACGGCGAGTCCGGTGGCGAACTGCATGGTTCGCCGGTTGCCGACCGCAGTCGGAACAGGAGTGACGTCTTCATTCTGAGGGCCCCAGAACACACCGAGCCAGATTTTGGTCATCGAAAGAAGGGTGAGGGCACCCGCGAGGAGTGCGGCGACGACGATCGGCGTCGAAGCGGCTTCGATGCCGGCTGATATCACCGCAAACTTGGCCACGAAACCGGAGAAGGGTGGAAGTCCTGCAAGGCTCATTGCGGGAACGGCGAACAACGCTGCGATCAGGGGACGCCGAGACGCGAGCCCGCCCGAACGTTCAAGGGAGCTTGTTCCCTGATCGTTCTCGATCAGGCCACCAACGAGGAACAGCACCGTCTTCACGGGCATGTGGTGAATGAGAAACAGGATCGCTCCGGTGGTTCCGGCGGCGGAGAAGAGTCCGAGGCCCATCAGCATGTAACCGATCTGGCTGACGATGTGGAACGACAGGATTCGCTTCACATTCGACTGAGCGAGTGCGCCGAGAGCTCCGACAATCATGGTGACTCCAGCGACGATCAAGAAGATGGGACCAAGTTCGTCCATTCCCATGAGCGTGTGGAAGCGGATCATCGAATAGATCCCGATTTTGGTGAGCAAACCAGCGAACACCGCAGTGATCGTGGTTGGAGCGGTGGGGTAGGAGTCTGGCAACCAGGAGAACAGTGGGAAGACGGCTGCCTTGGTGCCAAACACCACGAAGAACCATGCGCCGATCCCCAGGCGTACGCCGGAACTCAGCTCTGGAATACGCTCGGCCAGCAAGGCGATGTTGACCGTGCCGGTCGCGGCATAGACGAACGCAAGGCCGAAGAGGAACAGCGTGGAGGCCAAGAGGTTCATGGAGACGTACGTCATGCCCGACCGAATCTGGGCTCGCTGTCCCTGGTGGGTCAACAGGACGTAGCTCGAGACAAGGATCATCTCAAAGGCCACGAACAAGGTAAAGAGGTCGCCGGTGAGAAAGGCCAGCGACACACCAGCAGTCAGGACGCCGAGCAAGGGACCCGCGAGTTCCGGGTTGGCTCCCCACGCTGTGCGCCTCTGACCAATTGCGAAGATCTCGACCACGAGAACGATCGTGAGGGCGACGGGCAACGCAAGTGCGGCAAAGAGGTCGGCGACAAGAACGATTCCGAGTTCAGGATTCCATCCGCCAACTCGAACGACGACGGTCCCGTTCTGCGCCACGCCAACGAGAAGCGCGATGGCGGACCCTGCGGCAGCGGCGAGCCCGGCGATGGTGATGGCATCTCGCACCGCTGTTCGAGTGCGCACACCGAGCCCGATTGTTGCCGCGAGCAGCGGAGCGATGATGGTGATCGCAAGGAGCGCGGTCATGTTGATGCCGCCGCTGAACGATCTTCCTCATTGCTTGACGCCGCGATCCGCTGATCCTCGAGATCGTCCTCGACCAAGTCGTCGCCCGTTAGTGCTTGTTGTCGCGCCGCGAGCGCAAGCAAAAACAGTGTGAGACCAAAGGAGATCACGATGGCCGTGAGGGCCAGTGCCTGGGGGAGTGGATTGGCGATCGGGGCGTCTCCTCCTGCGATCGGGGCAGCGGCGGGAGGGCCACCAGCAACCAGGAGAGACAGGACCGCGGCGTGGCCGAGCAGTGAAAATCCGAGGATGATTCGGCTCAACGAGCGCGCCGTGATGAGGTACAGACCGACGGTGGTGAGTCCACCGATGGACGCGAGAAGGGAGATGCTCATGAGGGGATCTCGGTTTCAGCAGGAGAATTGGTGAGTGAGGTAGCCGAGAGGCCATCGAGAAGGCTGAGGACAAGGCCGACCACGATGGCAGTCACCCCGATGTCGAAGGGCAGGGCAGAACCTGTCTTGATCGTCCCGAGCAGTGGGACCTTGAACGACAGGACTTTTTGGTCGAGGAGCACGTCGCCCCATAGCAGGGGCGCCGCAGCGGTGAGCACGACCACCGCCATTCCCGCGGCAATGATCTGAATTGCATGGGTTGGGCGTTGGATGCCAGCGATCGTTCGCAGGGTGACCACGGCGCCAAAAACCAGACCAGCGGCAAACCCGCCTCCGGGATTGTTGTGGCCCGCGAACAGCAGATACACGCCAACCATGATTGCGAGCGGCGAGGCGGCTCGAATCCCGAGCTGCACGATGGGAGAGTGGGCGAGGATCATTGGACTTCCTCTCGGGCGGTCGTGCTGCCGAGCGCCAAGATGCCCACCGCAACAACAGCCAGCACGACGACCTCACCCAAGGTGTCGAGACCTCGCAGATCGGTGAGGATCACGTTGACAACGTTCTTGCCGCCACCCACTTCGACCGCGCCCGCAGTGAGGTCGCCGACCGGTGGTGTACCGGAGGGGTCGGCGCCTGCTGCTGCGAGTGCAGCCATGATGATGAGGCCGCCGAGCCCTGACACGACAAGGCGTGTCAGGCGCCAGGTGTTCTCGACTTCTGGAAAACGTCGAGCGAGATGGCCAAGACCAATGACGAAGCCCACGACGATGACCGTCTCGACGAGGAGCTGGGTGAGGGCGAGGTCCGGGGCGCCATGCAAGACAAAGACGCCCGACATTGCGGTGCCGATGGCGCCAAGAGTGAGCGCAGCACCGAGTCGCGATCCCACGAAGGCGCCGGCGATTGCCGATGCAACGATGACAAGCGCCAGCAGAGCCTGCAACGGGTGGTCCCAGGCCACGAGGTGATCGGTCGACCCATCGAGGGCGAGCGGGAGAGCGGCCAGGGTGGCGACACCAGCCATGGTCACCAGATACACGGGTAGGGAACCGTGCTGAACGCGTCCGGTGAGGCGAGGGGCGAATTTCAAGACGCCGTCGATCGCGGCATCAGCACCGTCCGCCCCAACAGGTGCCGGAATCCTCGGGGTGGCCCGACGGGCGATCGCAGCGCCGAGGGCGAGTCCGACGGCAACGATTCCGAGAGAGGTGAGAAGTCCGGTCGTGATGCCCGGCCAACGGAGAAGCTCATAGACCTCGGCCTTGGGGTTGAGCTCTATGGCTGCAGGGCGCACGATCGCATTGACCGTTCCCATGGCAATGAAGCCAAGCACTCCTGCGCCGGCGAGCATCACGGCAGGAATCGTCATGGCAATTCGGCGCGGAGCGACCTTGGTCGTTGGTCCCGGCCCGAAGACGGTGATGAGGAAGCGGGTGGTGTAGGCAACGGTGAGAACTGATCCGAAGATCACCGCTGTTGCGCCGACGACGGCATCGAACCCGGACAGCCCGAGAACGGCTTCGATGGCGGCCTCTTTGGCAGCAAACCCGAGGAGGGGAGGGACACCGGCCATCGACATTCCTGCTGCGACGGCAACGGCGAATGCGATCGGCATTGTTCGGTGAAGCCCGCCGAGCTCAGTGATATCCCGAGTGCCCGTGCGGATGTCGATCTCGCCGACGACAGCGAAGAGCGCAGCCTTGAACAGGGCGTGGGCAAAGAGAATGGACACCGCGGCGAAGATGGATTTCGCCGTGCCGAGTGAGAGCAATGTGACGAGCAGGCCGAGCTGGGAGACCGTTCCCCAGGCCAGGATCAACTTCGCATCGCGGTGGCGAAGCGCGCCAACAGCGCCCCACAGCATCGAGGCGATGCCGAAGGTCAGCCCGACCGCTTTCCATACGGCAAGTCCGGTGAAGGCTGGTCCAGTGACAGCGATGAGCAACACGCCGGCCTTCACCATCGTCGCAGAGTGGAGATAGGCACTCACCGGTGTTGGGGCCGCCATCGCCCCCGGCAACCAGACGTGGAAGGGGACCTGGGCGGACTTCGTTGCCGCACCGATGAGCACCAACACGGCGGCGACGTTGGCGGCGGATCCCTGAACCGGCGTCAGGTCGGTAAGCGTCGAGGTGCCTGCCTCGTTCTCGAGAAGTAGCAGCCCAGCGAGAAGCGCCAGGCCACCACCGCCGGTGATCATCAGTGCTCGGCGAGCCGCGATGCGGACTGCTGCATCGGTGTTGTTGTGGCCAACGAGCAGGAACGAGGTAATCGAGGTGAGCTCCCAGAAGATGAACAACGTCCATGCCGAGTCGGCCCACACGAGACCGAGCATCGAGGTGGAAAAGGCGAGGAGTGATGCGGGGAAGCGAGAGGCTCCTCCCGCGTTTGGGGCGAAGTAGCCGATCGCGTAAACGAACACGAGGACCCCGATGCCGCACACGAGCAACGTCATCATCATGGCGAGCGCATCGGTGCGGAACCGGAAGGCGAGGCCGAGGCCATCCACCCATGGGAACGTCGATGTCGTGGGAGGCGCCCCGCTGGCCATCGAGACACCAGCCCACATGGCGGTGAGGGTTGGAGCGATCGCGGCGACGCCAAGAGCGGTTCGAATTCCGCTTCGACCGGCGACAGCCGCACACCCAACGCCCGCGACGTGGGCGATCAAGAACACCCAGATCATGGGGAGACCCTAGGCCGTTCAGGTAATAAACACAACACAAAAGGTCTTTTTGAAAATAGGTATTATGAAGTTGTTAACACGATCTGTTTTGTCTATTGAAAAAGGGTTGACAGAATAGCCCTAATGAATAGTATGTGTTGTCAAGGAGGTGCGATCATGAAAACAGTTAACCGACAGACCGCATCCAGAACCCCGTTGTCCCCGACTTCGATGGCCCTCACCTTGGCGAACATGCAGACTCGAGTTCGCAAGCTCTGGTCAAGGGATCTCGACGCTCGAGGTGATCGGAGAGAACAGCTCATCACCTCTCTCAACGATGTCGATCTCGGCATCGAAAGGCTCGCAATTCGGCGCAGTTGTGGACTGCTTCAGTCGAATGACATTGCCGAAGTGCAGACCCTTGAATCCCAACTTTTCGAACTTGAGTCTCGTTGGAGACCACCGCCCGAACATCAAGAAACCGCCACGGCGTGATACGTGCCTCGCAGTCGAATCGGCTGCGGGGCACGGTCGCGCTTGGCGTGCCGCGAGACGTTAAGAACGTGAGATGCGCGAATGAAAAGCGATAATGGAAAAGCGATGTTGACTGCGCCTGAACCCAATCGTCCTGCTTGGACCTTTTTGACCAATCATGCTCACGTGTTGATTGCGATCAGCCGCAACCCAGAACTGCGCCAGCGTGACATTGCGTACGCCGTTGGCATCACGGTCGGGGCCGTGCAGCGCATCATTCACGAGCTCGAGGAAGAGGGCTACCTCGAGAGTGAACGTGTTGGACGTCGGAATCGATACCGGATTATCGAGGATCAGCATCTTCGTCACCCACTCGAAGACCAGCACACGCTGCGTGATCTGATTGTGTCGCTCGATCAATGAGCCACTACGTCGTGGCTCAACTCAACATCACTGATCGCGATGAATACGCCAAGTACGAGGCCGGATTCATGGACGTGTTCTCAACGTTCAACGGCACGATGCTCAGCGTTGATGAGGCACCCGTTGTGTTGGAGGGGGAGTGGGCGTTTACGCGCACCGTGCTCATCCGGTTTCCGTCCGCAGATGATGCGCTCGCGTGGTATCAATCCGGGGCATATCAAGACCTCGCTCGGCATCGTTTCGCGGCCAGCTCGGCCAACGTAGTCGTGGTTGCCGGCCTGTAGCGCAGTGCCTTTGGCACATTTGTGCGGCTGCCCCCTCAAGTTTGGTGCAACAAGCACCGACAGGATGCAAGTTCCTTCGACTATTAAAGGTCACTTGCGTTCATGTTTGGTTCTCGGTTCTCAAGTTTGCGCAGCGCATTCTTGTCTGTCATTGCGGTTGTTCTTGCCGCAGCATCGCTCACTCCGACGAGTCCCGTCGCGGCCGCAAATCCTGCGACCGACTCTCTCGGACTGGCCTGCTCGACGCACCCCCTGGCCACGCCTGGGTCGATCGTGCAATCCGGCGTCCAAGCGGCCGTGCCAGGTGAGACAGTTACGTTCGCCCTCAACCTGAGCCTCGACGAAGGCACCGTCTTCCAGGACATCCTCGCTCGCCCCGACGGATCGACGTATTACGCCTCGTATCTCGAGCTGACGTCGCTGCCATCCGACCTCCTTCTCGATCCCGACTCGATCACGCTGCGAGTCGCCCCCGGCGCGTCGACCGACTGGCTCGCAGACGGAGTCGCAACTGCCCTCACCATCGGAACCACGCCCGATCCAGTCGACTTCGTGCTCGACACCGACACCACCGTTGCTGGTCAGACGGCGTGGCGGGTTCTGTTCCCCGGTGACGAGCCAGCCATGTTGGCCAGCCAAACCGGATTCGGCGAGCCGTCCTACACCGTGGCTGCCGGTGGCGAAGTGTTCGTCCTCACATTCGATGCAGCCGTTCCGACGCCCGGATCGATCGGTGAAGTCCACGACGGAGCCGAGTGTTTCGCCAGCGTCTCGACCGGACCGTCCAACCGTGACACTGATCGTCCCCAGACCGCCGTGTCGGTCATCAAGCCCGAGCTCATCGTCGACAAGTCCACAGCCGCAGCCAACTCCTACGTCGCCGGCGCAATCGTCGAGTACACCTTCACCGCAACCGTCCCGGTCCTCGACGTTGCAACGAGCTCGATTGCCGTCGCTCCAGCACGCGACGTGCTCCTCGTAGATGATTTGCCAGCTGGTCTCAATCCGGTCGACTCGACCGATTCGGCAGTGGCCGACGGTGGCACAACCGCCGGTGGCGGTATCTGGAACAAGACAGCTCGGACCGTTACGTACGACCTTGGCGACATCGACCCTGGCAATTCCGTCGAGGTCAGCGAAGAAATGCAGATCGACCCATCGGTGGGCCCGACAACCGTTCTCACCAACGACGTCAAGGGAATCCTCTCCTACCTGCCGGGCGAGCCGAGCAACGACACGATTGTCGACCCGGCCGACACCGACGATGCATCAGTCGTCGTTTCGGCTGGTGAGCCTGTGGTGGCAAAGGAAGCAAGTATCGAGCGCTACGGCACCGGCTTGCCCTTCACCTACACCGTCACCGTCGACATCCCTGGCAACGCCAACTACGAGAACTTCACCATCTCCGACACGCTTCCCGATGGCATGCAGTTCCTGAGTTATGTCTCAGCGACATGCACCCCGGTCGGTCCGACGTGTCCTGACCCGATCGACACCCTCGTTCCCACTGAGTTCCCTGGTGGCGGTTGGGGTATCGGTTGGTACCCGAATCAGATCGTGGCCGACACCAACGCTCGCCAGATCGTTCTTGAATACGAAGTGCAGCTTGATCCCAACTACGGCTCTGGCGACCCCGTCGAGTTCTTCGACGAATTCGACAACGGTCTCGAGGTTCTTTGGAACACCGTGGATCGCCTTGGTTCGGTTCCTCCTTCGACTGCTTCGCTCCCCGGGTTCGATGGCACCGTCGACACCTCCGACACCGTCATCTTCGACCGTCCGATCATCAGCATCGACAAGACAGCGGCAACCTCCGATGGACTCACTGCTGATGAAGATCGAGTTGGCTGGGACTGGGATCCAGGCGACACCGTCACCTACACGCTCGCCGTCACCAACATCGGCTCGTCCGATGCGGTGAACCTTCAGCTCAGCGACACACCAGTTGGCATCGACATCGACGTCGCGTCGGTCACGATCGATGCAGCCGCTTGTGGCGACTGCGTGGTGGACGGAGCCGGTGAACTCACCTTCTCGATCGCCGGTCCGATCGCTCCCGGCGCCAGCGTCGAGGTTGTGTACGAAGGTGTGCCATCGAGCAACGGCGACCTCGACAACTTGGCCGCAGTTCCGGCCTACGACGATCCGCTGGGGACGACCTATACCGAGAACCCGAGTGATTCGGTTCCCCTCTCGATCCCGGACCCAGTCCTGGAAATCGACAAGCGTTCACTCTCAACAACTCCCGCCACGGCCAATACGGCGGGGACCCGTTTCCCCTTCACGTTCACGGTCACCAACACCTCTGACATCACCGCCTACTCCGTCGAGGTCACTGATGTTCCGCCAGCGAACGTGTGTGTTGTCGACGGAGGTCTTCTGACCTCCGGTGACGTCACCGAAACATCTGCCGGTGTGTTCCTTCTCAATGATCCGCTCGCTCCCGGTGACAGTGTTTCCTTCGATGCCGAGGTCGAAGTTTGTGGACCGCTCGATGAAGGTTCGTATACCAACGTTGCCGAGCTTCGCTGGATGGACCTCGGCGACAATCTGAGCGAGGCGGGCGACGCCTACTTCGACAGTGATCCGGCGCCGTTCGAGCTTCAGGCTCCACAGTTTGAGGTCAAGAAGGCTCCGGCTGTCGACAGTGGCGCAACCCTCAACATGTCCTACGACATCGACGAGAACGGTTCGATCGACCCGTCCGAGTTCAACGCAGGCGCCTGGACGATCACCATCACCAACACCTCCGATGTTCGCATCGGCGGCCTCGTTGTTGATGACCCGATGCCAGAGACGCTCGAGTATGAGCCTGGCACCGCCACCGCTGTCTGGCTGCCCTCGCCCGGCTCAACGATGGTCGACAACTCGGTTGCCTCAGGCACCACGGTGCTCGCGGGCTTCACCGAACAGCTTGATCTGGAGCTCGGTCAGCTCGAGCCGGGTGGAAAGGTGATCATCACCGTTCCCTTCACCCACAACGGCAACACGCCAGCCGACCAAGATTTGGTTCGCTTGAACACCGTCGCCGTCACGAACGACAACTTGACGTTTGACTCTGAGCTACATGAGGCAGTCGGCGAGTACACGTTGCTCCCGCCCGAGCCCGGTCCGAGCATCTCCAAGACCGTTGACGTCCCGGGTGGCACACCAGGGACCGATGTTCTCGAAGCGGCTCCCGGCGCCGAGGTCGAGTTCTATCTCGACGTCGAGATCCCGACGTCTGCGACGCTCCAGACCCATGACCTTTGGGTCCTCGACGCCATGCCCGATGGTCTTGCTCTGCCAGCAACGACACCCGCGGCGGGCGATCTGCCAGACGGCACGATCCCTGGCTGGGACGTCACCTGCGTCTCCGGAGACTGCGGCCTTGTTTCTGAAGGAGGCGTCTACCTCGGTGCCCGAGCCGGAGCCAACGGTTCGACCGAGCTGGCGTGGTACTTCGGTGACGTCAGCACCGATGTGACTGAAACCCCGATCGTGATGCGGATCACCTTCCGAGCCACCGTCGAGGTCGCCCTCGACACAGGGGCTGAGGTGATCGACGGGGTCAACGAACCTTACGTGAACACGGCGAAGCCGATCTTCAACCGTGACCTCTCGGCTGGTTCTGGCGATGTGGATGGAGCCGTCCCCGGTTCGATCCCTGACCAAGGTGACTATGACCGGGTCTACCCGAAGGACCCTGCTGCGATCGACATCGTCAGCCCCCGGCTCGATATTCAGAAGACGGTCTACAACAGCGATGGTGATCCGGTTACCGAAGTCACCGCAGGCGAATCGTTCCACTACGAGATCGTGGTAACGAACGGCGGTTCCGGTGCTGGGTACGACGTCGACATCACCGACGACCTCGCAGCTCCGTTCTTCGAGCAGTTCCTCGATTACGACCCTGCTTCGTTCACCGCAACCCTCGACGGCAATCCGCTCACGGTGTCGAACGCTGACAGCGACGGCTTCGAATGTTCGTTCCCGGTCTTCTCGATCGTTGCCGAACACCTCTTTTGTGAGCTCGATGGTCCAATCGCGGGCGACAGCGATGGCCCCGCTGGCCCAGCGCTCGGCGGCGAACTCGTGATCGAATACGACGCAACGACTGTCGCCTCTCCTGAGATCTGGTCACAGTTCTCGGCCCAGAACTTCGACCCGATGTTCATTGCCAACACCGTGACGGCCAACGAGTACTACGACTCGCCGGGTGAAGCTGGCAACCAGTACGCAACCGGTGAAGCTCGCTCCCGCCTCTTCGTCTTCACTCCAATGGCCGAGATCGACGCGGATTGTGTCGGCGGCGCAGAGGTGCTTCCCAATGCTCCGGTCGGTTCGACGGTGCAGTTCTACGCCCACATCGGCAACGGCGACCGCTACGACATTGGCGGCAACCCGGACGGGGACCTCACGCTCACCCCGTTCCCGACCACCGACATTGATGGCGACGGCTACCCGGACGCTGGCATTGGTAAGAACCCGCTGATCCGCCTCACCCTGCAAGACAAGTTCGAGCTGGTGCAGGTCACGGGTACCGGGCCAGGGCTCGGCGATCCGACCTACTCGACCTACGTGCCGATGATCGCTCCCGACGCGACCTATGACAACGGCGACGGGACCTACACCCTCGAGTGGACGACTCTTCCCGACATCCCGCACAGCCCAGAGCACGCGACCGAAGCCGACTTCCTTCCCGAATACTCGCTGCTGATCGATGTGATCAAGACCGAGGCCGGCGGCGGTGTGATCTGGTCCGAGCTCGTCTTCGAAGACGAGTCAGGAGCCACGAGCCGTGGTGAGAATTCCGGTGAATTCTGGGAGTACGCCGAGCGTGAAAAGCACGGCTGCCCCGGCGGGCCGCCGCCCCGCACCTGGAAAACCCCGGACGTCGAAGACGGCGTGCAGCTCGAACCAGGCGAAGCAACCGAGTTCGTGATCTACCTCCAGCAGCCTGAGGAAGACCCGATGGCGGGCACGTTCCAGGACGTCCTCCCCGACGGGCTGATCTATGCAGGTGATCTGGATCCCTCCGATCCGAACTACGCGGTCGCAACGATGGATGTTGTTCCGTCGACCTGGACTCTCGGTTCGCTCGAGGCGTATTTCACTTCGTCTGCCCCCGGCAACAGTGGCACCACGATTCTGTCGTGGAGCCCGCCTCCGCTTCCGCTAGGTGTGAGCTCCTCGTGGAGCGACAGCGGTCTTGACGAGCGCTGGGTCATTCGTGTCCCGGTCGTTGCGGAGGAGAACCCCCCGTTCCCCAATGAGTTCGTCGTCAACCGGTTCGACTGGATGACCGAGCCCTTCGGTAACCGGAGCGACTCCGGTGCCGTCGCCACACTCGGCGCGGGTCAGCCGACAATCGACAAGCGGGTGGATCACCAGGCCGGCCCCTACGGCGACGTGTTCACGTTCACACTCGACGTCACGATCCCTGCTGGCTTCGCCGGCGATGACATCTTCATCTACGACGAGATCAACCGTTACAGCAACTGGGACACCGATCCCTACTATCTCCAGTCGCTTGGTGTGCTGACCACAAACGCGTCGATTTTTCCGAACGGGGGCGGCAACTATCGCTATGACCCGGCTGAGTTCGAGCTCAACGACTACATCTCCGACACTTGCCTGGTCGGATGCTCGACGGCCGTTGATGCCATTGATGCGGTGCCGATTGCGCCGGTGACGCTCGATCAGTCCGTCGACTTCCCGCTGGATACGTCCGATCCCGCTTTTCAAAACGAGAACGGTGCCATTGGTTGGTACCTCGGCGACATTCGCAACGACCCAGAGGGTCAGGATCGAGTGGTGCAGATCGTGTACAGCGTCGATGCTCCGACGATCGATGAGCAGCGGACCCGCCACTTCGAGCGTCGGCCAACCACGTTCACCGGGCCCGACGATCCGCTGTTCGACGATGCCTCGGATAGCTGGTTCGCTGATCTTGCCGAGATCAATCATCCGAACTATGTGCAGCTCCGCAGTTTTCCTGTCGATGGCGGCGGTTCCGGCTGGGGAGAATGGTCGGCCGCACATGCCATCGGCGACGATGATGCCTGGCAAACCGGCACGAACTCATGGCACGACGACGGCTTCACCGGCTCCAGCGTTGTGGCCGAAGACGATGCCCATGTCACCGTTGGTTACCCGCTGCTGAGCATGGACAAAGAGTGTTCCGCGATCGGGTCCGACGACGACACCGGGCCATCGGTCACCCCACTGGGCACCGCAAACGTCGAGTGCCGCATCAGCGTCACCAACGACAGCGTGCTCGAAGCATTCGATGTGAGCGTCACCGACAATCCGCTTGATATTGACGGCGAGGCCGGAACTGCTGAGTGTGTGATGGCGGCGACCTATTCGACCGGTCAGCACTACTACGCCGGCGACCTCACGAATAGCAACCCTCGCCCGTCCAACCACGTCAACTACCCGGGAACCGGGTACCTGTATGCCGACGAGCCAGGAGTGGTCAACTACGAGTGTCCGATCACTGGCGTGTCGTTGAGTCACCCCGAGCTGATCAGCACCGATAACACGTTGCCAGCGCAGTGGGTGCTCGGTCTCGAACCAGGTCAGACCAAGGAGCTGAGCTATCAGTTCCGAGTCGACGGCTGGACCAACCTTCCCCATCACGCCCAGTGGAACTCCGCATGGAACTTCCACGGTGAGTACGTCAACGAAGCCGTGATGGCGCCGTGGCAGGACGGTCTTGGCACCACCATCGGCCTCGAAGTTGTCGACACCGAGAACGTTTCGTTCCAAGAGGTCAACATCAATGTCAGCAAGTTCCCGTACCCGGCCGGTCGAGATCTCTCCGTAGATCCCCGCCCGTTCGTTGACTATCTCGACACCCAGGTTGAGCTCGTCAATGCGTGGCCGTACTACTACTCACCTGGCGCATCGAACGCTCGAACCGACGACTATGGCGACCCCTATGGCGGCGCTGCTTGGATGTCGACCACAGGCACCTATTACGACGATCTACTTCATCCAGTCAACCGTGAGGTCGGAGCCTTCACCCATCCCTGGAGCTTGCGGGGCCTCGCCCTTGGAGCGCACCAATCCTCGTACTCCGGTTGGGCTGACTATGGCAACGACTTGGCCGACGGTCGCGGTTGGTGGACACGTCCGCTGAACGATCAAGACACCTGGGCTGACATCTTCGACGTCGAGCCAACACAGCCCTACACCTGGGCCATCGATCTCCGTGTCGATGGCATGGGAGTGGTCGACGTTCTGCAGATCGAAGATCAACTTCCCTACGGCTGGGCTTACGAGCCTGGCTCGGCCCGGATTGTTGACGGCAGCTGGTGGCTTGGCGATCACACCACCCTATTTGCCGAGAGTTCGGGTGTTCCCGTCGGCTATGGCGAGATCACCATTGCAGATCCCGTGATCGATGCGTCGACCAGCGGCGACTGCAGCACCAGCACCTATCACCGCGACGGCGACACGATGACGTGGGAGTTCAACCGTGATGGAACCGGCTCCGGCGACGAGCCGTGGATCTACCGCTACGTCGACTCACGTGACTACGTGGCCGATCGGTCCTATGCGTTGGGTAATGACCTCACGCAATACATCGGTTACGACACCGGAGAGGTCGACAAGTTCAACTGGATCCGGGTGCACTACAACGCCATTCCCGACCCGTCGATCCTGGGCTGTGACCCGGATACCACGTCGACCGACAAGTGGTTCATGGAGAACAACGTCAACGTTTCGGCGCTGCGTTCCTATGACCTGGGCATTCTGACCGACAGCTACGACATGCTCGCTCCGGTTCCGAACCCCGTGGCACTCAGCAAGACGCCGGACAACGACGTCGTCCCTGACGACACGGTCAACGACTTCACCATCACGTTCACCAACGACCTTTCAGTTGCGGTGGAAGACATCACCTTCACCGACGAGCTTTCGTCCTCACCGGTCGGTCCGCTGTCCGGTGGCGGCTATGACTGTGCGACCGCAACCGCGGTTGGCGGAGTCGGCTTCAGCGAGACTTCGTGTGTCGGCGGGCTCGGAAGTCAGAACACCACGGTGACGTGGTTCTTCAGCTCCATCGCTCCCGGTGAGTCCGTGACGATCACCATGCCGATCGTCGTTCCCGATGGCGAAACCAACTTGCTGGTTTGGGACAACACTGTCTCGACGACCGTGAAGGAGTACTACGACTCTCCGCTGAGCGACGACGGTGCCATCACCGTGGTCAACCCTTCGCCGCCAGCCGTGCCGACAAAATCGGCGACGCCGAACCCCGCCACGGTCAATGACGTGGTGGAGTACACCGTCAGCTGGGACGCCGATGACTACGAGATCTTCATGGATCTTGCCTACATCGATCAGATCCCCGATGGTCTCACGTTCCTCGAATACGGCGAGATCTCCTGTTCTGGCGACTGCCCTGCGGGCTATCTGCCAGCCAATGTCACGCCGCTGCCCGCAGTGGTGAACGGCGATGGCACCACGACGATCGCCTGGTGGTTCGGCGACATGCCGGGCACCGTCAACGGTGCCACCTGGTCGATGACCTACCGAGTTCGTGTCGACGACTCCTACAACGATGGTTCGACGGTTGAAGACGAAGACGTCGTCACCAACATCGTCACGGGCTACTCCAACGAGGACAACCTGCTCCCAGACTCCACGACGATTCCCGATCCGTCCCTCTGGACGACTTACCCACCGTCGAATCCCGGAAGTGAGGATCTTGATATCGAAGAGCCAGAGCTCGATGTCCGCAAGTCGGCGACTCCCTCTTCGACCCCTACTGACTCGTCCTCGACGATTACCTTCACCGTTGAGGTCGAGAACACTGGCGGGATGCCCGCCTATGCCATCGAAGTGATCGACACACCCAATGGTGCGCTCGAGAACATCGTGCTCGACGCGCCCCCGGCGGGCGTGGTCGTGACCCGAGGTTGGACCGCCATCGACCCGACCGTTGGCTGGTTCATTCCCGTCCTCGCAGTCGGAGAAATCGCAACGTTCACCTACGTCGCTGAAGTGACGGACGACTTCCTCGTCGACGGATTCGGCGAGGCAGAGAACCTGGCCGAGATCGACGAGTTCCGAGCTCGCCCTGGCGTCGAGCCTGAACCGGGCGACCGGTTCTACTCGGGCCCAGAAACGAGCACGTCGGTTCCGCTCGTCGGACCTGAAGTGAATATCGACAAGCACGCGGGCAACTGCTCTGACGAGTTCGTATTCACCGAACCCGGCGAATCCACCGTGTGGTGCCTTGTGGTGACCAACTCGGGCGCTTCGACTGCCTACGGCGCCGTCGTCAGCGACACGCTCCCATACCGTTGGAGCTACGACACAGGCTCTGCTGCTGGCACCAACTGGACGCCGGTCG
>CALHCB010000118.1 GCA_937930695.1 uncultured Acidimicrobiales bacterium
CCTTCGTTGGTGTTGTCGTCCCTAACCCGCTCGGCGAGATCGAAGGTGTGCTGTGGGCTGGGTCCCTCGACGCCGATCGACCCATCGCATCAGGTCAGCCGGAGTTGCTCGAAGTCCTGGCTCGTCAACTGAGTCGCCGGCTCGACACGGCCGAAGAACAGCGCCAACTCCGAGACGCATCGCTCAGCGTGAGCGAATCTGCTGGCGCATTGGCAACCAACCTGATTCGGGTCGAGGCCTCCAATCGCGATCTCGAGGCCTTCGCTTACGTCGCTTCACACGAACTCGCTCGCCCGCTGTCGGCCATTCGGTCGCTCTCCGAAGTCATGAGAGATGCGTTCGGCGGGGAGGAGCCCGTCGATCGCGATGTCACGCGGCGCGCCCTTGGACAGATCGAGGAGAACGCCCGCCAACTCCAGCAACAAATCGCGGCGCTTCTCGCCATGTCGCGACTCGATGCGGGCGCCGAAGACCTCGTCAGCCTGCAAATCGCCGACATCGTCCAAGACGTGCGAGACCAGTTGGCCCCACTCATCACCTCGACAGGGGCAGAGATCACCGTTTGCGAGCTTCCAACCGTCATGGCTGAGGCGGCATCGATGACGGCGATCATTCGCAACTTCGTGAGCAACGCCTTGGTGTATCGATCGCCTGACCGCTCACCACACATCTCGATCTCTGCGAAGACGCATGATCAGTTCTTCGTCGTTTCGGTGACAGACAACGGACTCGGCATTGAACCTGAGGACATCGACCGTCTCTTCCAGATGTTCCAGCGAGGCAGAAGCGGCCAGCCGGGAACCGGCATCGGATTGGCGTTGTGCGCTCGGCTGGTTTCTCGAATGGGCGGCGAAGTCGGAGCCGAACCGAACGAGTCCGTCGGTTCACGATTCTGGTTCAGCTTGCCCCGATAAGCGCCTTGCCGAGCGTTTCAAAGAGTTCGCTCACACCGGAGTCGAGCTTGGCACTTGTTGCGATTGTCGCGACCGCGTCACCGGCCAACTCACTCGTATCAACGCTGTCGGCCGCGACGAGGTCGGCTTTGTTGAGAGTCAGCACGTACGGAAGATCGCCAACGAACACGCGCACCGAATCGCGCACTTCAACGGCGATCTCCAGTGTGTCGGGCCGGGACAAATCGACGACGAGTGCATACCCCGCCGCTCCCTTGAGGAATGACGGCCGTATCGAACGGGCCTCGTCTTGCCCCTGTACATCCCAGATCACGAGCCCGAGAGGGGCACCATCGACATCAACTTGTTTGTGGTCGATCTTGACACCCACAGTCGACAGATAGTCATCACTGAACATCGAATCGACGTAGCGACGGGTGAGGCTGGTCTTCCCAACACCAGCGGCACCGAGCATGCAGATCTTTTTGCGGATCATCAGCTCGCCAACAACACGATGGCAACAACGATGGCTGCGATGACGCACAGAAGCACAACGAACGGAATGGCTCGTTTGACGAGACCAACCTTCTGCGCTTCTGGAGCAAGTGCTCGCAGGTCGCCCAACGTGGGCTCGAGATCCTTGAACGGACCGTCGTCACCCTCATAAAGAGCGAACGCTTCAGCGTGGCTGCGATGGATCGTTTCAAGTCGCTGCTGCATCGCCGGGCGAATTTCGTCCGTGACGACGCCTCGGGTGACAACCGCCAACACCGCCTGCGGGCCACCTTCGACCAGCACGGTTACGTCGCCCACTCGCAAGTCGCGGAGACCATCTGATTCGTCCGCACCGAACGCGTCTTGGACGAACGACGTGAGTGCGTCCAACATGCCGGACACCATGTCTATCTCACCGGGCGCTCCATCAGTTCGAACCGAGACTGCGAGCGGGATGCCCGTCTGGCGGTGCAACAGATAGACGTGCGAAATCTCGAATCCCGCACCTGATCCCATGGGATTGAAGGTGAACAGATCGGCGATCAACTTGCGGATTGCAGGCCCGAGGACTGGGAAGAGTGCTTCAGCCATGACATCCGGATCGGCCCGGATCGACTTGTACATGGCATGTTCAACCTCGGGCTCCAGCATCAGGGGGTCGCCAGTCCGATCCCGATGCAGTTCGACCGACTTTTCGAGCACACGAGAGATTTCGGCTGCTCGCTGATTGTCATCGTCGAGACGCGTCTCGGTGATGCCCATCCGGGCCTCGATCATTTCAACCCGGCGCCGAAGCGCGTCGATCTCCGAAGGGGACACCGCACGGAGCAGGTTGCGAAGCTCGGCGACGCCATCACCTGGGCCATCGAGATCGGCGTCGGCGTCGATCATCCAGGACCCAGTCAGTCCTGGTCCGACTCATCGGACGTGCTTCGATCGATGGTGGCAGCAGCGTGGCGAAGGACATCGCTCAACATCGACCGCTCCACGCCCTGATCATCGAGGCGTCCCTGGATCGTCGAGACGTCGCTATCGAGGCGAGATCCGAGATCATCCAGCATGGCAATTGAGTCGGCCTTCAGCTCGGCTCGGGCTGCGTCCGCATCTGCCTTGGATTGGGCGAGTGCCTCGTTGGAGAGATCGAGCTGGTGTGACAGGGCAGCGCGGTCTTCTGTGGCAAGTCGCATTGCCTCGAGACGAGCATCTCGTTCCTCTGCCAGCTCAGACTTCAGCACCTCGATCTCACCCTTGAGGGTTTGATTCGTCAGTTCCAGCTGCGCAACGAGGTTGTGGATCTTCTGATCCTGTTCGACCTGTTGAGCGCTCAGGCGGCCATCGATGCGACGAGCATGATCGCCAAGAAGGATGCCCTGAATCCGACCAAGGTCTCCGGCTGCGAAGCCCAATTCATTGGGATCGTCGTCCCGCCGCCCTCCGGTCATGGCCGAGAGATTCGAGTCGTCCTCGGCTACATCTGACTCGACCGACTGGTCATTTGCTTGGTTCTTGGCTTTCGACATCGTGATTCCTTGAGATCGCTGGGGGACGACGCCGCCATTTGTCCTCCCGGAACCGTAGCTGTTCATCAGCGAAATATCAGACTGAGTGGGCGGTTCGACTCTGTCGAACGCGGTGAGCGGTGATCCCACCGCTCGATGTTGGTCCGCACGATGTTGGTCCGCACGATGGCGATGAGAACCGATCGGTCAGTCGGCACGATCGGTAGGAAGCGCCAACAGACCGAGCCGCTGCGCGTTCAACACGGCCTTCAGCTGAGAATCAGCATTCAGCTTGGCCAGGATTTCTTTGATGTGGTCGCGAACGGTGTGGATGCTGAGTGAAAGATCCGCAGCAATTTCGACGGCCCGACGCCCTTCTCCCAGCAACAACAGCACGCTCATCTCCCTCGGGCTCAGCTGGAGGTCGGCGTCCGCTCCGGTGTTGACGTCGAGCGGCTGGCCAGAAATCTGGCGACGCATCAAGTCGACGAGTTCACGCATGGGCGTCGACTTGGAAACCACTTCGAGATTCTCGATCTCGCGGCCAGCGGTGATGACGCTCGGCGTCGGCCAGCCCGTGAGCAGCATGATCGGCGTCTTGTACCCGCCGGAGCGAAGCGCCGCAGCGGATTCGAGCCCTGTCGGGCCGTTGCGGATGTGGTAATCCGAGACGATCAACGCCGGCTTGTGTCGGTCTTGAATCTCGACAATGGATTCAGTTCCGGGCGACGTTGCGACACAGATCAAGTCATTCGAGAGCGAAAGCGCAAGACCCATCGCTTCAGCGAACGCAGTGTGATCGTCAATGATCACAACAGGACGTTTTGCGAGTGAACCGTCAGCCATAAGTGTGGGCCACCATAGTCATGTCCGGGGGGGACAAAGTTTGAGATCCCTAAGATTGGGGCTCACGACCCCTGCATCATCCCGTATGCCGCGTAGGTGTTCTCCATCAGGCAAGCGATGGTCATGGGCCCGGTACCGCCCGGCATGGGAGTCACCGCGCCGGCGACAGCCTGCACCGCGTCGAAATCGACATCGCCCACGATTCCATCTTCGGTTCGCGAGATGCCAACGTCGATGACGGCCGCGCCTGGCTTGACGTGCTCCGCTCCAATCAGCCGAGCGATCCCTGCCGCCGCAACGATGATGTCCGCATCCCGACAAACCGCGGCGAGATCGCTCGTGCGGGAATGAGCAAGGGTGACGGTGGCATCCGCTCCCTTGCGGCCCAGAAGCAACACCTGCGGCAAGCCGACAAGTGTTGAACGCCCGACAACGACGGCGTTGCGACCAGACGTCTCGACGCCGTATCGATCGAGAAGGCGCATGACGCCCAGAGGGGTACACGGGGCATGTCCGAGCTTGCCTCGCACGAGCCGGCCCATCGACCGTTCGGTGAGGCCGTCCACGTCTTTCTCCGGCGGGATCAGATCAAGGACGGGCTCGGGGTCAAGGCCATCCGGCAGGGGGAGCTGCACAAGAATTCCGTGAACGCCAGGATCCTCGACGAGTTCTCTGACGGCAGCTTCGACTTCGCTTTGCGTCGAGTCGGCTCCCAAACCAACATGGCGGCTTTGCAAACCAGCTTCGACGGCTTTCTTTCCCTTTGATTTGACGTAAACCTGACTCGGTTTGTCGTCGCCGACCAGCACGGTGGCCAAACACACCTCGGGGTCGCCAGCAGCAGCGATGGTCGATCGCAGCGACACGATCAGTTCATCTCGAAGCCGTTTGCCATCCATGAGGACAGCGCCACCCGGCGTTCGTTCGAAGTCTGACTGCTGGCTGCTCATTGGCATCTCCGGGCGTCATGTCGCAGGTTGTGTGCGAAGCTGGCGCAGACGGTAGCAACCCACCAAATCAGCACAACGCCTCAACCATCCGCTTCTTGTCCTGTGGGAAGATCATCGACTGATGATCTCACGACTTCCTGCCCTCAGGACCATGCTGCTCATGGTCGGGCTGTTCACCCTCGTCGCACTGCCCGCTGCGGCGCAAAGCGACGAGCTGTCGAGCGGCCTTGAACTAACCGTTGTTTCCGCCGTCATTCTCGGTCTCGTCGAGGGGCTCACGGAATACCTCCCGGTGAGCTCGACCGGTCACCTTCTCGTCACGAACGAACTCCTCGGCCTCAACGTGAGTGACGAGGCCGAGCGCTTGCTCGAGACGTACGCCATCGGCATCCAGGCTGGCGCCATCCTTGCCGTCTTCGTCGTTTTTCGGGATCGCATCAAGCAGATGGTCGACGGACTGCTCGGCCGCAGTGAGGAAGGCCGTCAACTCCTCACGGCGCTCATCGTGTCATTCGTTCCCACCGCGTTGATTGCGGTCGTGCTCTTCGAGGTGTTTCGCGAATACATCTTTGGCCCTGTCCCCATCGCAGCAGCTTGGATTGTCGGTGGCATCGCCATCCTGTGGCTCACAAGAATCGGGTTTTTCGACCGAGCAGGCACAGAGTTGGGAGCCATCACCGTCAAGCAGGCCGCGCTGATCGGTGTGTTGCAGACGGCCGCGGTCTGGCCCGGCACGAGCCGATCGCTGGTCACGATCATCGCGGGCATCTTCGTTGGCCTGAACCTGAAGGCAGCGGTCGAATACAGCTTTCTCCTGGGGTTCGTCACCCTTAGCGCAGCAACTGCGTACGCGGGATTGAAAGATGGTCCCGAACTGATCCAAGAGTTCGGCGTCGTGACGCCGCTCATCGGGTTGATCGTCGCATTCGTTTCCGCGGTACTCGCGGTTCGATGGATGGTTGCTTGGCTGAACGACAAAGGTTTTGATGTCTTTGGCTGGTACCGAATTGCCGCTGGTGTCGGACTCCTCATTCTCGTCGGCATCGGAACCGTGAACGCCTGAAACATTCTCGTTCATTCGACTTTGGAAACACCGGACCCGACTCGTAGGTTCTCTCGGTGAGCGAGTTCCACGACGACACCCGACTAGCCCCCGTGCCCCATGAAGGCGCTGGCCCACACGTTTTTGGTGTGGTGATCAGCGATCGCTGGGCGGTCGGCCCAGGTGCAAACGGCGGATACGTCGCCGGCATGCTCGCACGAGCAGTTCTCGAGACCATCCCGGCGCTCGCCCCACCGGACAACGACTGGACCATCCACTCGATGGCTGCTCACTATCTACGTCCACCAGTTCCCGGCCCAGCCCAAGTTGTCGTCCAGCCGCTCCGTCTCGGTCGAGCGATCTCGATCATCGACGCATCGTTGGTCCGCGACGAAAAGATTCTCTCGACAGCCCGCTTCGTCGTCGGCTCCACCGGAACTGAAACCCTCGACTTCACCGACCGCACCCCTCCCGTCTTTCCGCCACCAGAATCACTTCCACGAGAAGAGTGGGACAACGACAAGTTCATCCGGGCTCGCTATGACACCCGTTACGCAATCGGGGCTGAACACAACGTCGCTGAGACCTCGGAAGTCTCGGGCTGGATTCGCACAGCCGATCACGCGATTGTCGACCTCCCGCTCGCGGTTGCCCTCACCGACTCGTGGATGCCCGCAGCCATGATTCGACTTGGCTTCGAAGATCACCTGCTGAGCACACTCGACTTGGCTTCACATTTCTTTCACTCGTTCGATCCCCCGATCGACGATTGGCTGTGTATGACGAACAAAACGACGGTCTCCCGCCGCGGCTTTGCCGACATCGACACCGAGATCTGGTCTGCGGACGGAGAGCTGTTGGCCCAGGGTCGCCAACTCGGACTTCTGGTTCCCCGCCCGGACCTGAGCACGCTCTAGCCCGCAGACTCGATTGCCGCCCGACCTGCTGATGTTGGTCGGTTGGCTCTACCGTCGTGAGTCTGCGTTCCTCGACTCGCCTTTCCCCCCATGAGTTGGCTGCCGCTGCGGTACTTGCTGACCTTTCCGTCCTGATCGTGGTGATGGCGCGACTCACGCCCTTCGCCTCTCTCACGACGGTGCTCGGGGCCATTCCGTACGCCGTTCTCAGTGCTCAGCATCGCGTTCGCGTCGTCGTCACCGCCTTCTGGGTTGGCCTCATTCTCACCTTCTTGCTTGCTGGCTTTACCGCAGCGACCCAGGTTGTGGTCATGGCGCTCTTTGGCGGCGTCGCCGGACGGGCTGCTCGCGACGGGCGCAACAGGCTGTGGACCGTCGGCATGTCAGTGGCGCTTGGTTGGTCGGTCGTCGCTTCGATGACGCTCGGGTTCCTTGCTCTCTTCGCCGGGTTTCGCACCCTCTCACTCGACGCGGCATTGGTGCAGAGCAGGGGTGCAGCTCGAGCACTAACCGGGATCGGCCTCGGGACAGTGGGAAGAGTCTTGGAACGGGGGGCAGCATGGTCAGTCGACAACTGGGTTCTCGCTGTTCCCGGCTTCCAGCTCGCGATCTCCATTTTCATCGCATTGTTTCTGCGGCGTATTGCTGGTCCAACGCTTCATCAACTTCGCCTGGCCACACCGATCGCCCGACCCACGACTGACGTGAGCCACATCACGCTCCCAGGCTCCGGCTTCGTGATCGTGATGGGCCCGAACGGGGCAGGGAAATCAACGTTGCTCGGGGCCCTTGTCCAGCAGAACAAATCCGATCTGGGATCGATCGGCGGCGTCGCCGTCATCGGCCAACGACCGGACAGTCAGATCGTTGGAGCCAGAGTCCGTGAAGACCTCTCATGGGGATTTCCCGAGGTCCCCACCGAAACCCGGATGGGTGAGGTGCTCGCGCTCGTTGGATTGGCTGGTTTCGAGAACCGGGAGACAGCAACATTGTCTGGAGGCCAGATGCAGCGACTCGCCATTGCCGGAGCGCTACTGCGCGAGCCTCGGCTCCTGATCTCAGACGAAGCAACCTCCATGCTCGACCCCACCACCCGGCGAGATGTCCGCGGACTGCTCAAATCCTTGGCCGAACACAGCACGGTCGTACATGCCTCTCACCTTGAAGAAGATCAGATGCTCGGAGATTTCGTGATCAATCTTGACCCAGACCGTCTGCACGATGTGCCCGACCGCCCACTCGGAGCGGAGGACTCTCATGGAGATTGAATTCTCAGCAGCGGGACATGTCTACGACGTCAAGACCCCGTGGGCCGCCCGCGGTCTTCATCCAACTGACTTGCGGATCCATGGCGGTGATCGAGTTCTCGTGACCGGCCCAAACGGTTCTGGGAAGTCGACGATGGCGTGGCTCGTTTCGGGTCAGATTGATCCGAGTGAGGGCTCAGTTCGGGTCGGCGATGGTCCCGCCTCAGCATCGCTGCGCTCCATTGGCTTCTTGCTCCAGCAGACTCGCCTCCAGATTCTCGGCACAACAGTCGCCGCTGAAGCCGATCGCTTCGAAATGGACCCGCGACGTTACGAGTTGGCGCTCCAGAGCCTTGGTTTCGATGAGACAATTCTGCCCCGCAAGATCGATGAGATGTCGCTCGGCCAACAGCGCAAGGTGGCCCTCGCCGGACTTCTTGCTCGAGAGTGCGGCGTGCTCGTGCTTGACGAACCACTTGCTGGGCTGGACAAGCGAGGGATTCAACAGCTTGTTGCCGCGGTCGGCGCACTGCCGAGATCGACCACCGTCATGACGATCACACACGACGTTGATGCTTCCGCCGCACTCGGGTCACGTGTCATTTCCTTGAGCGAGGGGCGTGTCGTCGCCGACGATGTTCGCAAGGATGACGATTCGCCGACGTGATCTCACGACTTCATCTCCTTCGCTACGTCGAGCGCACCTCGGTGCTCCATCGCGCCGATGCGAGAACGAAAGTGGCCGCCCTCGTCGCGATGGTCTTCGCGTTTTCCTTCAATCCCGGATGGGTCTCGGTCGCCATTGTCTGGGCGACACTCGTTCTTGGTCTCCTCCTGGGTCGGCTCCCAGCCGGAGTCATACCGAAACCGCCCAAGGCGCTGCTCGCAGCGATGGGCGTGTCCATGACGTTCGGGTTGTTATCCGGCGGTGAACCCTTTGTCACTCTTGCCGACAACGACATCGGTCTGGGCGGCATCATCCTGCAAACCAGACTTTTCGCCGTGACCCTCGGGCTGCTCGGACTTGCGCTGCTATTGGGGTGGACCACCAAAGCGGCCGATCTGCCACGCGCTGCTGATTGGTTGTTGTCACCGCTGCGACGCTTGGGCATCCCAACAGACGATGTCATTGCGGCCCTCACGCTCGCGGTTCGAGCATTGCCATTGATCGCCGACGAAGTCGCAACGGTCATCGCAATGGCGCGTACGGAGCCGAAGACCGCCGACGGCATCATCGGGCGCGGGATGGGAATTCTCGCAACCGCCACGGTGGCCTCGGTTCGGCGAGCCGGAGAGTTCGGGACCGCGATCGAATCTCGGGGCATGATTCGGATTCCGCGCACCCCGGGAAGTTGGACGGGTGCAGATCTCGTCGTTGTCGCTATTGCAGCGACGATCACTACTGGACTTGTGCTCGCTCCGAGCTAGACAGCGTTGAGGCGGTCGCTTCGATCGCTCGCTCGTTGATCGGCCCCACGGCGAAGAAGATCGCAACGACTGCGAACAATGCCGCACCGACCACCATCGCAAACGAGGTAGATGTTGCCGCAAAGATGGCGGCAAACACCAGCGGCCCCACGGCCTGTCCCGTGCGAACGCCAGAGACCCATGCGGCCATCACCGACGCCCGTTGTTTTGCGGGAGCGGCAGACGTGGCGACATCTTGCAGCGTCGAAATCGCTGCCCCGTCTCCCAATCCATAGATGACTGACGCACCGGCGACGAGCGAGAGACTTGCGGGAAGCCCGATGCCCAGCGAAGCGATTGAGATGCAGATCCCCGAGGCCAAGAGAACCGTACGCAGCGAGAAGCGTCCTCGAATTCGAGCGATGTTCGTTGCCGCGATCGTCGATCCAACTGCAGGCGCCGACAGCATCAGTCCCCGAGCCCCTGGACCCAAGCCGAATTGTTCTTCGAGATGAACCGGGAACGCAGTGAGAAAGACGCCGAAGATGACGCTGAAAAGAAGAAACCCCGAGGCCACAACGGCCAAGACGACTGGCTGGCGCAACACGACACGAGCATCACGAAGTTGTTCTCGGAGATCGCCAACTGACTCGGGCCGAACGTCGGGCAGCGCTTGGGTCCCCGCCGCGGCGACGGCAAGCCCGACGGAGGAAAGGGCGACAGCCCATCGCCAGTTCGAGACCTCGGTGATGAGTCCCGAGATCGATGGCAACAGCGCAAGGCCGAGCGTCAACACTGCAGAGTTCCGCCCGATGATTTTCGTTCGTTCGATGCCGGACCAGTGATCCCCGATCAACACCATTGCCAGGTTGATGAGCCCAGCAGATCCGATGCCTTGCACAAACCGTGCCAGGAGCAGCAGCTCGAACGTGGGCGCCAAGGCTGATGCGATGCCAGCAACCCCGAACAACACCAGGCACGGAAGCAGCACGTTTCTGCGTCCGAATCGATCCGCCGCGACACCGAGCAACGGAGCGATGAAGATGCCCGGTAGCGGGCTCGACGCGACGAGAATGCCCGCTCGAGACGAGGGTTGCCCAAGATCCTCGAGGATGTTGGGAATGTTCGGCGTGATCGACGTATTGGCCAGAATCCCGGCCAACGTCACGCTGAAGATGAACCAGAGAGGCGGGCGTTTTCCAGTCAGGCGGACACGCTATTGGATCATCAACGGAAGTTCACGTGGCCCACGAATCTGGCCTGCTGACCAACGCGTGGTATCCGGATCAGAAAGGCTGAATTCAGGGATGCGCTTGAGCCACTCTTCAATACCGATTCGCAGTTCCATGCGGGCCAAATTCGATCCGATGCACCGATGGATGCCAAGCCCAAATGCCGAGTGGCGATTCCGGGCGCGGTCGATGACGAACTCTCCCGCATTCTCGAACGCTTCAGGATCACGGTTCGCCGCAGGGAACGGAAGAAGCACCCAGTCGTCGGGCTTCATCGGACAGCCACCAACCTCGATCTCCTTGGCCACGATCCGAGCCATCGTCACCGGGGCGTAGAACCGGAGGAACTCTTCGACCGCGACGTCCATGAGTTCTGGTTCGTTGATGAGTCGACGTCGATCTTCCTCATGGCACGCCAGGTGCCAGATGCTTGCGCCGATGGCCGACCAGGTGGTGTCGATCCCCGCGATGAGCAGCAACGCGACGGTGCCGCGAACATGTTCGGGCTGGAGTTTCTGCCCTTCGAGTTCAACGCCCAGCAGGTAGTCGATCAGGTCGCCACGCTTCTCATCCTCGGTTGCGTTCGCATGCTCTGCGATCACACGGTCGAGGTAGAAGTCGAGTGAGTCCTCTTCGGCAACCTCTTCGCCGCCACCGGGGTTCTCGATGATGCGATGAATGAAGCCGCGAAAGATCTCGCCGTCTTCCTTCGGCACACCAAGCATGTCGGCGATGACCATCACGGGAATGTGCTGTGCGTATTCGATCGCAGCATCAACGGTGTCCCCAGGCCCCGACCTGGCCAGGATGTCGTCGATCAGCTCGTTGCAGATCTCACGGGTCGAGACTTCCCACGGGGCGACGGCCTTCGGGGTGAAACCGGGCAGAAGCAAACGTCGTGCAACAGCATGGAACGGCGGGTCCGAGGTGATTGGTGGAGCTGGCCCGACGGGTCGACTTCCTTCGGGGCGCTCGGGCGAAACGACAACGCCCTCCGAGGTGAAGTGTTCGACATCGGCCGCGATTGCTGCCACGTCCTCATGGCGTACGGGCAACCAGGTGCCACCAAATGTGTCGCTGTGGGCAACGGGGCAACGATCACGAAGCTCGTCCCAGATCTCCGGAGCTCGCGCACCATATTCGGGGTGGGTGTGATCGAACTCAGTCGCCCAATCGGTGATCTCACGAGGCTCATCGGCGGCGGCGCCGTTGGCAGCTTCAGTCGTCGTCATGCCTGACAGCGTAAGGGCGTACGTGTTCGAGGCCAATGATGCGTCCGAATCAGAGGCCTGCTGCTACTGGTGCCGCGCGCAGATCTGAGATAGACGTTCGGCTATGGATCTCACCGTGAACGAGTTCGGGTTCGTCATGCTCGTGTTCCGTGTGCTCTTCGGACTGACGTTCGCAGCACATGGATGGGCCAAGCGATTTAGCGGTGGCGGGATCGCTGGCACCGCCGGCTGGTTCGACAGCATCGGGATGAAGCCAGGGAAACTCCACGCCAACGTGGCCTCGTCCGTAGAGATGGCTACGGGCATCATGCTGGCTGTCGGCCTGCTGACACCACTTGCTAGCGCAGGAATCGTCGGGGTGATGATCGTTGCTGGATGGACGGTTCACCGAGACAAGGGCTTCTTCATCGTGAAGGAGGGCTGGGAGTACACCTTTATCGTCGGTCTCATGGCGGTAGCCATCGCTGGCCTTGGTCCGGGCAAGTGGTCGATCGACGACGCGCTTGGGCTGACTGATGACTGGAATGGTTACGTGGGATTCGCTGTGGCGCTGGGTATCGGTGTCATCGGCGGCGTGGCCCAACTCGCCATCTTCTTCCGACCTCCCACTGCAGGGAAATAGCCGGGCACCTCAGCTGGTTATCGTCTCCCTATGGATCCGTCGCAAAGGGAAGCAACGATGTATGACCTCGTGGTTGTCGGAGGTGGCGCCGGCGGACTTTCGGTGGCGGTGTCCTCCTTGCGTTCCGGTCTCCCGCTTGTGCGTCTGATCGAGCCCCGTTCCGAGGTCTCCTTCGGCGAGCTGGCAAGCGAGAATCAACTCGATATCGGCTACGGCGAGCAACTCGTCAGCATCGACATGGTGTCCGATGGAAGCGACGATCTCGTCGTCACGACTGATCGATTGGCGTACCGGACCCGCGCCTGCGTGATCGCCATTCGCCCCTCCGATCCGGACGCCACTCCCCCAATTCCGGCGCCGACATCGGACCGCCTGCACATCGATGTTGCGCCGACTGATGTTGACGATCTCGACGTTCTGGTTGTTGGCACGACTGACCATGCCGTCGAGCTGGCGGCCGAGGTGAGCAAGGGCGGCGGCCGAGTCGTGCTGGCTGCGGGCGGGATGGATCCAGCCCTTCTCTCACCAGCCGCCGAGCACATGATTCGACGTCTCGAACGTGAACGCAAGATCACCGTCCTCTACCGGTCGGTTCCGGACCAGATCGGCGACGCCGAGGGTTACCCCATGGCGTTTTTCGATGATCGCCGCACCCCGGACCTCCAATTCGACCACGTCGTTTTCGCGACGCCGCGGCGCAGCATCTCAACCCAAGCTGCCGGCATCAGCGCCGACGCTTCGAACACCGGCAGAGTGTGGATCCTCGGAGAGGCCGACGCGGAAAGTCCGGTTCCCCATGCCCCAGGAGCCGAGATCGGGCTTCGTATCGCTGAGGCTGCCTTCCCCGAACTCGATCTCACCCAACCGTTGTCGAGCGTTCGGCGGCGAGCCCGGAATGAAAGCGCCCTTCAAGAACTCCGCGACGAGCACTACAACGCCACCATTACCAAGTTCGAGCCCACCCACTCTGACCTGTGGGTGTTGCGGGTCAAGCCCGACAGCGGCGGCACGTCATATCTACCAGGACAGTACGCCTCGTTGGGACTCGGCTTCTGGGAGAATCGGATCGACGACGCCACCGATACCGACCTCGACAAACGGTGGGACAAACTGATCCGTCGGTCATATTCCATTTCGAATCGGATGTTCGATGACGCCGGCTATCTGGCGAACCAATCCGACGAAGGATCTCTCGAGTTCTACATAGTGCTCGTTCGCCCTACCGAGGAGAACGTCCCGGCTCTCACTCCTCGTCTCGCACTGAAGAGACCGGGCGACCGCATCTATCTCGGACCCAAGGTTGCTGGCCGATACACACTCAATGCAGTCGAGGACCCCGAGGCAACACTGGTTTTCCTCTCGACGGGCACCGGCGAAGCACCCCACAACGGGATGGTGATCGAGTTGCTCCGGAAAGGGCACGTGGGCCCCATTGTTGCTGCCGTTTCAGTTCGCCAATGGCCGGACCTGGGCTATATGGAAAAGCATCGCCAGCTTGAGGCCCGGTATCCGAACTACCACTACATGCCCATGCCAACACGGGAACCGGATGTGCCCAAACGCTACATCCAAGACGCGATTCGAGAAGATCTCTTTACCTCTGAGTTCGATGTCTCGCTCGACCCGGACACAACTCATGTCTTCTTGTGTGGCAACCCGTCCATGATCGGTCTCCCCGAGGGCGAGAATCAGGTTTTCCCGGAGACCGTCGGTGTCGTCGAGTTGCTCACCGAGCGAGGGTTCAGCCTCGACCGCCGCAACAGCCCCGGCAACATTCACTACGAGGAGTACTGGTAAACACAGCGGCCTTTGACGAAGCGCCGGGACAACTCGATCGGCCTTGGCGCGAACGTCAGCGATTGCGGGAACGTGTTGTCCCAACGAGGACGACAGCGATCAACAGCCCGACGATCAGGATCCACGCACCTGTAGAAATGGCTCCGTCGGTCAGCCATTCGAGAAAGTCCCCATCAAAGTCTGCTTGCCCCCACATGCGGCGATCGTAGATCGATTGGGACGCAGGCTGCAGCGCCAGTGTCCATCGATCGCCCGCCTCATCTCAGTCGTTCGTCAAGGCCAGCCACACGAGGCGCCGAAACTCAACGATCAGACTCGCCGCCTCTTGCTCATCCACAGTGGCGACCAAACTGGCCAAGGCTCCGGCGAAATGAGTCAGAAGCAGCGCAGCGTGTGAGTGGTCAACATCGGGGACCAACGGCTCGAGCGCCGCGAGAATTGTGGCGGTATTTCGGCGAGTATCTGCGAGGTTGATTCCAGCGAGCTCGGGATCAGCTTCAGCAAAGGCGAGCGCCTCGCGCAACCCAGGCTGTGTTCGATACGCATTGATGTAGGTGCTGGTGCCAACGCTCAACGCTTCGACAAAGTTCTCGAGTGTTGCGGGGTTCCCCACAATTTCGATCACCGTCTGGCGGATGAGTTCAAGACCTCGTTCAAGAACGGCACCAATGAGCCGGCGATCGTCTTCGACGTAGGTGTAGATGCTGCTCGTCGCCAACCCCGTTGCCTCCGACACAGCAGTAATCGTGGTGCCGCCCGGCCCGACCTGAGCGAGCAGGTCGGCTGCCGCATCCAAAATAAGATCGACGCGCTCGCGGCTTCGCTGCTGCTTTGGCTGCCGGCGAAGACTCGAGATCATCTGCCGTGGACAGTACTGGGGTCGACTGCGACGATGAGAAACCGGAGTGAGAGGACCTGTCGCTCTGCTCGCTCGCCCAACCCCAAGAGTAGTGCCAGCACCGGGCCCGAAGACCCAGCACCAACACTGGCTGCGGCGGTAGCGCACACGATAGTCGACCTTTCGTCGATTTTGGCTGGCACAGGCGTGACAGTTTGTTCGAGCTTGGTTGTCTCGCATCCGGTCTTCTGAAGCTTTTCTGCCACTGTGTGAGGTGGTTCACAGAAGCGTTGGGGGTCGATCCCTCATTGTTGGTTCCAGAGAGGCACGGCGCCTCCGCAGTCCGCCTTCAGGACACCGAAACAAAAGGAACCGACATGAGCAACGCAACCACACACAACGCAGCCACACACAACCCAGCCACACAGAACGCACGCACCAACAAGATCAGCACCAAGTTCAAGGGCCTCGCCGCCGCCGGCGCACTGGCCGTCCTCCTCTCCGCCTGCGGAACCAACCAAGCAGCAGCTCCCATCGACACCGCTCCAGCAACCACGGTGCTCACCTCCGAAGCTCCGGAGATCGCGATCAGCACGCCAACCACCCAGCCCCCCGTTGCGGTGACCGAGACCGTCAAGCCGGCGCCGAAAGTCCAAGCCCCGAAGCCAGCGGCACCCGACTTCCGAATTGGCAACTGTACGTGGGGCGAAAACGCAGACGGCCTCGAATACGAAGTCTTTGGCATCAAGGCCGACGACAAAGACGGTGGCCTCGTCATGCGAACCAACCCCAACTACAACCAGCCGGCAATCGCCACCATCCTCGAGGGCGAAGTCATCTCCAGCTTCGGAACCAGCGACACATGCGGTCACGATGACAAGGGTCGCACGTGGTGGTTCATCAGCGCCTACGACGGCTCCGGGTGGGTCAACGCCAACTACCTCACCCCCTACGACTTCATCCCCGACTTCCACGGCGGCGACGACGTCAACGAAGAGGAAGAGCCCGACGTCCATGGCGACTGCCACATCCTTTCGTCTGGTGACTGTGTCGTCGTCTACCGCATGGGTGACGAGATCGTCGCAACCGATGGCCCACTCGCCGGAGACCAGGCGCTCGAGACCTACCTCGCCTGCAACTACTTCTACGACGGAGACGCCTGCACCATCCTCGCCATCAACGGTCAGTCCGACCTTCTCGGGAACAGCCTCACCCAGACCCCCGATGACTTCCTGCTCACCGACTGCAACACGCTCACCGGCATCAATGGCGAACTGGCCTGCGCCGAAGCCTGGAACCGAGGTCTGCTCGGAGAATGATCAACCACTCCAGAACAATCAAACGTGGAGCTGTATGACCAACAGCTTCCCGACAACAACCATCGACACACCACAGCACGACACGAAAAAGGACAAGATCCCGGGCCAGTCGGCCCGGGATCTTCGCGTTCTCTCCCCTACAATCGGGGACAACCTGGTTCCTTTCAGGCCAGGTTCACGGTCGGGGCTGTTTCAGCAGTGCCCGGCCAACTTCATCTCTGTTGGTGAACGGTGTGGTCCCCACATGTTGGCGCCCGCTAGGTTTGAGGCACCACGCGGCGCTCGCCTGGGCGACAACCTGAACCAAAGGAACGCATGCATTCAGATCTTCCATTGTCCAAGAAAGCCGCGGGCGCAATGGCGTTTCTCGCGACTCTGGGTGTGACCCAAACCAGCACCTTCATCGCTGGCGCTCAACCGGCACCAGCAAATTCGTTCGTTGGGACGATCCCCATGCTGACCGCCGAAGAAGACGCTGCGATCGCGTCCTTTGATTTGGCATTCGGTTCCGTCGATGCCGCGGCGTTCGCTTACCTGTGGGGACTCGACGACCCCATCGATGCCAAGATCAAAGCTGGCGGCCTCATCAACGATCTTGCCTTGCTCCCGGAGCTCGCAGATACCGACTACTTCCTCGGCAACGACTGGAACTACATCGATGCGCTCGCTCTCTCCTGGGAGTGGACCGGCATCGTCGCCGATGCAGACGCCGCCAAGGCCAAAGCCGGCAACCTCATTCGAGAGGGATTCGCGCTTCCGACTCTCGACGACATCGACTACTTCCGAGGTGCCGGCTACAGCAACAGCGACGCGTTGGCGCTCGGACAACTCTGGGGAACCGGTCAACTGACCGCCAAGGCCAACGCAGGAGCAATGCTCCGGAACGGGATCGAGCTGCCATTCAACTCCGCGACCGAAGAGCTCTTCGCTGACCCGACCACGACCGTCGTTGCTCCCCCAAGCGCAGACCGGTTCGGCACGCCCGCCCGCGTCACCTTCGAATGCGACGACGACGTCTTCCTCGACACCTGCGTCGCCACCATCGACGGCAAG
>CALHCB010000119.1 GCA_937930695.1 uncultured Acidimicrobiales bacterium
CCAGATCGCCAACGGCTTCGAGGCTCTCGGCGCCCTCCCGGGATACATCGATGACCCAGCAGTCGATGGCAACGCATGTCTCATCGTGTGGCCGAACCCGGATCACAGATCTGGTTCCTCATGATCGACGACCTCGATCGAGAGATCATCAAACACCTGCAAACTGATGGCCGCATGACCTACTCCCAACTGGGTGCCGAGGTCGGCCTTTCTGATGCAGCCGCACGCCAACGAGTCAACCGGCTCACGAACCAAGGCGTGATCGACATCGTGGCCGTCACCGACCCGAAGAAGCTCGGCCTCGGTGTTCAGGCGTTGCTCGGTATCAGGGTGACCGATGATGTTCGCAAGGTCGCGATCGACCTCGAGGCCTTGAGCGACACGGTCTACATCGTGATGACTGCGGGAAGGTTTGATCTGATTGTCGAGGTTGTCTGTCGCGACACCGACGGCTTCGTTGAACTCACGAGTTCGATCCGCTCTATGCCCGGCATCGACACCGTTGAGTTGATGCCGTATCTCGGGATCACCAAGCAAACATACGACTGGGGAGTGGGATGACCGCAGCGGTCGAAATCGCCGGAATCACCAAGCGGTTCGGCGAGGTCGTTGCCGTCGACAACATCGATCTGCAGATCGACGACGGCGAGTTCTTCGCCATGCTCGGCCCGTCGGGTTGCGGCAAGACGACGACGCTCAGAATGATTGCCGGCCTGGAGTTCCCGACCGAGGGCAGCCTCAAGATTTTCGGGAATGAGGTCGGCACCCTTCCGCCCAACAAGCGCCCGGTGAACACGGTCTTCCAGAACTACGCCCTGTTCCCCCACATGTCGGTCCGAGACAACGTCAGTTTCGGACTTCGAATGCAGGGAACGACCAAGTCAGAGGCGAACCGCCGCGCTGGCGAACTGATCGAACTGGTACAACTCACCGGCCTGGAGTCTCGAAAACCTGGACAGCTCTCCGGCGGCCAACAACAACGTGTCGCACTCGCTCGAGCCCTGGTCAACAAACCAAAAGTCCTGCTGCTCGATGAACCGCTCGGCGCCCTGGACCTCAAGCTTCGTCAAGAGATGCAGAACGAACTGAAGTCACTGCAACGCGAGCTCGGCGTCAGCTTTGTCTTCGTCACTCACGACCAAGAAGAAGCCCTCACGATGAGCGACCGCATCGCCGTGATGGACAAGGGCAAGCTGCTTCAGGTTGGGACGGCTGAAGAACTCTACGAGCGCCCGCTCAATCGCTTCGTGGCTGACTTCATCGGACAAACCAACCTGCTCGATGCCACGGTGGCCGACGACGACATGATCGTGCTCGGAAACGGTACGAAGATAAAGGCCCCGAACCCACATTCTCCTGGCACCAAGGTGGCGATGAGCCTTCGCCCAGAGGCAATCGAGATTGGGCGACGAGGCGACGTCCCAGCTGACCACGTCGCCACCAGTCTGAACGGCGTCGTCTCCGCCATGAACTATCTGGGACATTCACTCGTCTACCAGGTGAAGATCGATTGGATCGACCTCGAGGTGAGAACCGACCCTGTCGCTTCAGAAGACAGACTCGGCCCAGGAGATGATGTTTCGATCTGGTGGGATCGCACAGCGGACTGGGTGGTTCCAGACGAATGAGCATCATCGAGCAAACAGTCGACGAGCCGATCGATGGCCTCGTCGCCACGCCCGAGTTCGAAGCAGCGAATGAGGCCCAGCAACGTCGGCGCGGATTTCTCATGGCGCTCCCGGCGTTTGCGTATCTGATTCTGTTCTTCGCTGTTCCCCTCGTCATCGTCATCGTCTATTCGTTTGCGACGCGGAACCGGTTCGGTGGCACAGATCTCAACGGCTGGAATCTCGAGAGCTACCGGGGACTCGGCGACGACTTGGTGCGGCAGATTCTTGTGCGCTCTGTCGTACTCGCCGCCATCACCACCGTCATCTGCCTGCTCATCGCCTATCCATTCGCCTACTACATGTCGACTCGTCGTCCCGCTGTGCGGAACCTGATGTTGGTCGGTGTGATGATCCCGTTCTGGACGAACTTTCTCGTTCGCAACTACGCCTGGTACGTCATTCTGGGGACCGATGGCCCCTTCAGCCAGGTCACGGAGTTCGTTGGCATCGGGGAGACGCGTCTGCTTTTCACCCAGACGGCAGTGGTCATGGGTCTGGTCTACGGCTTTCTCCCCTTCATGATCCTCCCGCTTTACGCCGCGATCGAACGGATTGATGGTCGCTTGCTCGAGGCAAGTCGCGACCTGTACGCCAATGGCTTCCAGTCGTTCCGTCACGTGTTGTTGCCGCTCTCGATGCCAGGCGTCATCGCGGGCTCGATCCTCGTGTTCATTCCCAGCCTCGGCGCCTACGTCACGCCCGAGATCTTGGGCGGAGCCAAGACAACGTTGCTGGGTAGTTACATCGTGACGCAGTTCCTGTCAGCGAGGAACATGCCGTTCGGCGCTTCGCTGTCGACCGTTCTGATGATCGTGATGTTGACGGCGACCTTGGTGTACTTCCGGAAGGGCGGACGCACCCTGTGAGCGGCGTCATCACACCACGCGGTGCAAGCCGGACGCTGTTGAGCATCAACAGCCTTCTCGTGTTCCTCTTCTTCTACGCACCGATCATCCTGCTGATCATCTTCTCGTTCAGCGACAACAGAAACGTCGGCGTGTGGGGCGGCTTCACTCTCGATTGGTACGGCGAATTCGCCGACAGTCAGCCCACTCGGAAGGCGCTCTGGAACTCGATTCAGATCGCCGTGGCCTCCACGATCGTTTCGGTCGTTCTCGGCACACTTGGAGCCCTCGCGCTGGAACGATTCACCTTTCGGGGCAAACAGGTCTTCGATGCTCTCCTTTATCTGCCGATCATCATTCCGGACGTGACGATGGCTGTGATGATGCTGCTCTTCTTCGCCGAACTCGCTGGCGTGCTGGGCCTTTCGAAGGGTTTTGCCACCATCACGCTGAGCCACATCGCATTCAGCATCAGCTTCGTTTCGGTCGTGGTCCGAGCCCGCATCGCCGGGATGGACGAACGACTCGAGGAAGCTGCGATGGATCTCTATGCATCGAGATGGCAAGCGTTCCGCTACGTCACACTGCCCTTGATCATGCCGGGAATCCTCGGAGGCGGACTGCTCGCACTCACGCTGTCGCTCGATGACGTCGTCATCACCCAGTTCGTCGCAGGTCCCGGTTGGACCACGCTACCCGTCTTCGTTTTTGGTCTCATCCGCAAGGGCGTGACGCCCCTCATCAACGCCGTCTCGGTCGTTATGCTCCTCGCGTCGATGGCCCTCGTCGCCCTCTCGCTCTTCGTTCAGCGGGTGCGCACCACCGATTCCGCATAGCTCGCACCCGTGAGCACACGTTGTCCCATGATCCCCTCAACTGGAGGCAAAAAAATGACATCAAGAAAGACCCATCGATGGCTCGCCATCTTGGCCGCACTCACCGTGCTCACAGCAGCGTGTGGAAGCGACGGCGATGCAGCCGCCGAATCTGCAGCCGGCGACTGTGAAGTCGGTCAGACCGACGGCGATCTCGCGCTCTACAACTGGGCGGAGTACATCGACCCCGAGCACCTCGATGCCTTTGCGGCCGAGTTCGGCATCTCCGCAACGATGGACACCTATGAGTCCAACGAAGCCATGCAACCGATCGTTTCAGCAGGCCAGTCCGGCTACGACGTGATCGTTCCTTCGGACTACATGGTCGGCATCATGATTGACGGCGGGTTCATCCAACCGCTGAACTTCGATCTGCTTCCGAACTCATCCAACATCTCCGACGACTTCGCCAGTCCGTCCTATGACCCAGATCTCGAGTTCTCGGTTCCCTACCAGTGGGGCTTCACCGGGCTTGCCGTTGACACCTCCGTCGTCGGCACTGACTTCCCTCGTTCTTGGGACCTTGTATTCGGAGCAGACGCTGCCGCCCACAGCGGGCAGATCACGCTGCTCAACGATCCTCGGGAAACGCTCGGTGCTGCCCTCAAGTCGCTCGGCTACTCCTTGAACTCCACGGACCAAGGTGAACTCGACGAGGCGCGAGACGTCATCGCAGCCTCGACCGACAACCTGCTTGCGTTCAACACCGACTCGGCCGACGAGTTGTTGACAAGCGGTGAGAGCGTCATCGCTCACGTCTACTCGGGCGACGCCTTCACGCAATTCCTCGAGACGGACGACCCAAGCAACTATGTCTTCTTCGTTCCCGAAGAAGGCGGCACCCGATGGGTCGACAACATGGCGATTCCATTCGATGCTCCGCATCCGTGCACCGCCCACACGTTCATCAACTGGCTGCTCGACGGTGAGCAAGGTGCGGCGCTCTCGAATTGGAACTACTACGGGACCCCGAACAAAGCATCGATCGATGCGCTCGATGAGGAACTGAATGAGTTCCTCACTTCCCCCGATGTGCTCGTCGGAGGAATCGACAGCGTTGAGTCCATCTCGGACACCGGCGAGTTCGAAACCAACTACGCCGATGCCTTTACCGAGGCCAAGGGCTAAGCAACCGATAAAGAAACATCAATCTCCTTCCCGGGTTGAAGGCGGCCAACCACCTCCCAGTGGGTTGCCTTCAACCTCGGAACGGACGTCGACTGCCCGACGGGCACGAGGCCACCTCGGACCGCGTGGTTCGATCAACCGATGGCAAAGCGAACTCGTACCTCGGGCCTGCTGAGCAGCACGAAGATCACCACGTGAATGAGTGCAGCGGCGACGAACATCGATCGCCCGAACAGTTCCAGCATCACAAAGTCTGGCCACGGCACCGCGATCTCCACGAGCAAGGCAGCCAGAGCATCAAACGCCGCGATCGCGGTCCAGATCATTGCGATCATCCAGCTCGCTGGCGTCGGCCGCCTCCAGAGGAGGTAGGCCACGACGAGGGCCGTCAACCCAACAAGAGCATCTCCGACCAACGGCATCAGCCACGCAGCCGGCGGATCGCCAGCCTGGCCGCCACCGACGCGATGCAACCAGCCGATCGTCATTGCTCGACCTGCAGACATCACAGTCAGCCCCAGCACGATCGACACGAAGAGATTTGCGCGCTTCATCACGTTTGCTTGCATTTTGCAAGTATTCACCATTACTGGCAAAAAGCAAGTAAACCTTTAGACTGAGGGAATGGCTGAACGTCGATCCGAATGCCCAATCGCCTCCAGCCTGGACATTCTCGGCGACAAGTGGACCTTGCTGGTCGTGCGCGACCTTCTCGATGGCAAGCACCGCTTCAGCGAGTTCGAGCGCTCCCCTGAACACATCCCGACGAACATTCTCACCGAGCGCCTGCGGCGACTCGAGACTGCCGGACTCGTCGAGCGACGACTGACCGACGGCCGCGCTCGGCACGCCTATCACCTCACCGATTCAGGTACCGAGCTTCGTGCGGTTCTGCTCGCGATCGCGGCTTGGGGCAACGAACATCTCGAAGACACCTGGAATCCCCCACCCGACTACCTTCGGTAAACCGCCGTTCCGGCGGCAGAGCGCTGCTACCTCGGGATCACCGAGACTTCACGACTCCTGAACGTCGAAGCCAGCCTCATCGATCGCAGCGACAACAGCAGCACGTTCGCCGCCAACGACAGTGACCAGCTTCGTCTCGAGATCCACCTCAACCGACGAGACAGTAGCGACGGCAGACACCTCCGAGGTGATCGCTGCCACACAATGGTCACAGGTAATGGCGGGCACATGGAAGATTTGCAGTTCGGTCGACATCAGCGGGGTCCTTCAGTTTGTCGGTAGCCGGCGAAGCGGCGCAATCGGAGCGAATTGGAAACCACGAACAGGGATGACAAGCCCATCGCACCCGCCGCGATCATCGGATTGAGGAAGCCAAGAGCAGCGAGAGGAATGGCGGCTGAGTTGTAGGCAAAGGCCCAAAAGAGGTTGCCCCGAATCGTGCTGAGCGTTTGTCGGGCGAGCGCGAGAGCATCGACCGCCGCGAGAAGATCTCCGGAGATGATCGTCAGGTCAGAAGCTTCTATGGCAACGTCGGTGCCCGTTCCGATAGCGATCCCGAGATCGGCCTGAGCCAGTGCTGGCGCATCGTTGATGCCGTCGCCGATCATGGCAACGCGGTGTCCAGAAGCTTGTAGACGCTCCACTTCAGCAACCTTGTCTGCAGGCATTACTTCAGCCACGACTCGCTCGATACCGACAGCAGAGGCGACGGCCCGAGCTGTCCGCTCGTTGTCACCGGTGAGCAAAGTGACAGCCAAACCTTGTTCCTTGAACGCCGCGATCGCCGATTGCGATGTCGGGCGAATCTGGTCAGCGACAACGAATACGGCCTCCGCGATCCCAGCCCGGCCGGCGAAGACCGCGGTGGAGCCCGATGCTTCCGCTTTGCTGGCATGAGCTTGAACCGACACGGGGATCTCGTCGAAGAGCGACCGGCGACCGACGCTGACGGATGTGCCCTCGACGACGCCAACAACACCCAAACCGGGTCGGTTCTCGAACTCTGAGACGGTGGCGCGCTTCGTCGTCATCGCGCAGAGAGCTCGAGCAATCGGATGCTCAGATCGGTGTTCGAGGCTCGCCGCCAGCACTACAAGATCTTCTCGGTCGGCGCTGGCGACCTCGGCGTCGTAGTGCACGTCAGTGACTGCCATGCGCCCTTCGGTCACCGTGCCGGTCTTGTCGAGCACAATGGCGTCGACCGCTCGTGTGTCTTCCAAGACCTCGCCGCCTTTGATGATCACGCCGAGCTCTGCTCCTCGCCCCGTGCCCACCATGATTCCCAAGGGGGTCGCCAAGCCAAGGGCACAAGGGCACGCGATGATGAGGACCGCGACTGCGGAGGTGAACGCCTCGCTCCAGGTGTGTCCTGTCAACACCCATGCGACCAACGTGATGGCGGCCACGCCGATCGCTACCGGGACAAAGATCGATGACACCCGATCGGCCAAGCGCTGCACGTCCGCTCGGCTGCCCTGCGCCTGGTCGACGAGACGAATGACCTGAGCCAGCGCGGTGTCGCCACCAACGCCAGTCGCCTCAACCGTGAGCGAACCATTCGCATTGATGGTCGCACCGAAGACCGATGCACCAGGGCCGACCTCGACCGGCACGGGTTCTCCCGTGAGCATCGAGGCATCAATGGCCGAGTGACCCTCGACGACGATGCCGTCGGTCGCCACCTTTTCGCCCGGCCGCACGACGAACCTCATCCCGACACCAAGCTGATCGAGCGCGATCTCTTGGCCAGTTTCGAGCAGCGCCGTCTTGGCCCCAAGATCAGCCAACGCACGTAGTGCGTCGCCAGATCGACGACGGGCTCGCAGTTCGAGCCACTTGCCCAACAAGATCAGGGTGACGATGACCGCTGCGGTCTCGAAGTAGACGGTGCCGTCGTCTAGGTCGCCCAAGAGGACGACCATCGACCACGACCATGCCGAAAGGGACCCGAGGGACACCAATGTGTCCATTGTCGTGGCTCGCTGCACGATGTTGAGACCAGCACTTCGATGGAAGTTCCAGCCACTCCAGAAGACAACCGGTGTCGTCAGGGCAGCAACGACCCAATGCCATCCCGAAAACTGAAATGCGGGCACCATCGAGAGCAGGACGGCAGGAACGCTCAACGCCACAGCCAGCGTCAGACGATGGCGAAGATCCCGCTCCCGGCGACGCTCCGCTTCCTCGGCTCCTCGTTCATCAATGACGTGGTAGCCGAGCCCTTCGATCACATTGAAGAAGTCCGGCTCGGAAAGCTCCGGTCGATGCACCACGGTCGCTCGGCCGTTTGCAAAGTTCACTCTGGCATCCGAAACGCCATCGACCTTGCTGAGTTTGCGCTGGATCCGGCTGGCGCACGCCGCGCAGGTCATACCGTCCACCGAAATCTCCGAACGGGCGCTCGCCTGTCCCGAGGTTGCGTCGCTCAACATTCCTTCATTCTAGACCTTCTAGTCGACTGGAAGGTCAAGACGATTTGTTTGAGAATCCCGAAGCGTCGTTGGGCAAGCGTTGACTGCCGAGGTCAGCCCGACAACTCCCACCGCCAATTCCGCACCTCGATTTTGTGCATCGGCGCCGACTCATTCGGACCTGGGTCGAGAGAGATCATCTCCACCTGCAGGCGAGCCGCCGTCTCCGTCCCCCAGTAGTCCGGCTTGTGACGCTGGGTGTATGCCCGGTCGATCGTCAATCCGTCGATCTCAAGACTCGCCTCGCGAGTTCGAGCATCGACAACACAATCGAAGCGATGCCACTCGGTGTCAGGCTCGATCCTCAGCACTCGCCTCCACCCAGCACTGCTCATCGACCACTTGTAGATCCAGCCGTAGTCTTCCATCCAAGGGTTCAACACCCATTGAAAGCCCAGTCCGTTGTCCTTGCGCTTGCCACCGCCATCCCAGATGAAGAAACCACCTTCGAAGGTTTGGGCGTTGAACTCACCGCGGCTGGTCGGCAAGAATGGCATGCGGAACTCATAGGACGCGACGTGACGCTGCTGAAGCAACAGATCGTCGATGAGTCGTTTGAACGTGATGTTGTGGGCCATGATGCCCCGTTGGGCAATGTTGGCCTGCAGTTCGCTATGGGTGCCGAAGTTGCGCGTCGCGATATCGCTCAATGAGACAGGATCATGACCCGGTTTCGCGTAGATCCCGTCGCCCACCACCATCTCCCATCCCGCCAAGTCGATGCCGCTGTACACCGTTGGCAGCACGGCCGCCCCGGCCGCGGAGGTAAAGAGTCCTCCCGCCGAGAGCGTGGTCGCTGCCGTGGCTGCAGCACTGGTTTGAAGAAATCTACGTCGATCCATCAACAAGCAGTCGGTCTTTTATCGCTTGCAGCTTGAGGAATCGTGAGTTTCTTGCCGACTTCTTGATCTTTCTACGCCTGGGCGATCACCTGACACCGATTCGGATCGGTACATGCAGCAGGGTCGAGCGTCTTGCCTCGGGCTGCGAGTTGCGACAGTGTCTCCCTTGCCTTGACAAGTCGTTCGATCTGCTCGTCGAGCTCTTCAAGGTGGCGTTCGAGCAGCGCCGTGGTGTGGCCACAGGATCCGACACCTGTTCCCTTCAGTTCGATGACCGATGCGACCTCAGCCAAGGTCAGACCGGTCGCTTGGGAATCACGGATGAAGGTGAGTCGCTCCAATGCTTGGTCGTCGTAGTCGCGGTAGCCCGACGCAGTGCGCTCCGGCTCAGGCAGCAGGCCAATCGACTCGTAATACCGAATGGTCTTGGTTGAGACGCCGCACTGGTCGCCGAGTTCTCCGATTTTCACCACCCCATCCTTCCCAACGTTCATCATCTGCACAACCGTCACCTGCCCGCGACACCAAAGTTCGCACTGGCCAGTACGAGATGGCAGGCTCAGAAGATGGCCAACACGATCGACGCCGATGCTCTGCGCGACAAGTACCGAGAGGAACGCGACAAGCGGCTTCGTTCCGACGGTAACGATCAATTCGTCGAGATCGCCGGAGATTACGCGGCGTACGCCGAGGACCCCTACATCGAGCAAGCCGAACGTGAACCCGTCTTCGACGAAGTCACCGTTGCCTTCATCGGCGGCGGATTTGCTGGCCTCACCACCGGCGCCCGGCTAAAAGAAGCCGGCATCGAGGACGTTCGCATCATCGAGAAGGGCGGTGATTTCGGGGGCACGTGGTATTGGAACCGGTACCCGGGCGCCCAATGCGACACCGCATCATTCGTTTACATGCCGCTTCTCGAAGAGACCGGCCACATGCCAACTGAGAAATATGCCAAGGCACCCGAAATTCTGGAACACAGCAGGCGGATCGCCCGACACTTCGGCCTGTACGACAACGCGCTGCTGTCCACGGAGGCGACGTCGGTCGAGTGGGATGACGACACCAACCGGTGGATCATCCGCACCAACCGGGGCGACGAGATGCGGGCCAAGTTTGTGGCCATCGGGGCAGGACCCTTGCACCGCCCCAAGCTTCCCGGCATCCCCGGGGTCAACACCTTTGCTGGCCACAGCTTCCACACCAGTCGCTGGGACTACGACTACACCGGCGGCGACCCGAGCGGAGCGCGCATGGAGGGACTGTCCGACAAGC
Organism: uncultured Acidimicrobiales bacterium; assembly: GCA_937930695.1. GTDB lineage: Bacteria > Actinomycetota > Acidimicrobiia > Acidimicrobiales > SZUA-35 > CALEWY01. The sequence goes on from CALHCB010000119.1 coordinate 10,073, forward strand.
GCGTCGGCATCATTGGCACCGGAGCCACCGCGGTCCAGGCCGTTCCTCATCTCGCTCGGGCGGCAAAGGAGCTGTTCGTCTTCCAACGAACCCCGTCGTCGATTGACATCCGCAACAACCACGAGATCGATCCCGAGTGGTTTGCCACGCTCGAAGAAGGGTGGCAAGAGGAGTGGTTGATGAACTTCACCATCCTCCAGACCGGCGGATTCGCCGATGAAGATCTCGTCAAGGACGGCTGGACCGATCTGACCCAACGAATCCGTGATCGCCTCCTCTCGAGCCCAGAGCCAGACCTCACACCAGCTGGCTTCCAGAAGGCGTACCACGACAGCGACGACGAGAAGATGACGGAGATCCGAGCGAGAGTCGACGAACTCGTTCGAGACCCAGCGACCGCCGAGGCCCTCAAGCCGTGGTACCGCCAGCTCTGCAAGCGCCCTTGCTTCCATGACGAATACCTCCAGGCCTACAACACTCCCGGCACCACGCTCGTGGACACAGACGGCAAGGGAGTCGAACGCATCGACGAAACTGGCCTCTGGATTGAGGGCACACACTACGAACTTGACTGTTTGATCTATGCCTCTGGCTTCGAAGTGGGG